>JAFARV010000917.1 GCA_019245255.1 Acidobacteriaceae bacterium
GGACGTTCGGGCGCATTTTGGGTTAGGCGCCCGGACGACTGTAGACGACCTGGAGATACGCTGGCCCAGCGGGATTGTCCAGCACGTTCAGAACGTGAAGGCGGACCAGGTTCTGACTGTCAAAGAGCAACAATAAGGCAAAACTCCAATCGCTGCGCTCATGGCTCTGATCAACTGTCAGTTGAGCGCTGATGGCCTTCAAACACTTACTAGAACTCCAACTTCAACTGCAATTGGATTCGCCGGGGACCCAGGATCAGGGCGCCAGGGTTCATAATGCCGAAGTTAGAGGCATTCGGATTGGTGAATCCGCTCGGGCCGACGTGATTATCGAAGATATGGCGGTTAAAGGCATCGAGCAGACTTACTTGCAACAGAATGTCGCTCCTCTCAGTGATCTGAGTCCGCTTCAATATATTGAAATCCTCGGAGGTGTAGAAGAAGCTTCGGATGGTACCGATGGTGCGGGACATATCTCCCAACTGATAAGCGCCGCCGGCCGCGATACGCGCGGGTGCATTCGGATCTATGAACGCTTTTGCATTGAAGATCGGATCTGTCGCGGGATTGTAGTGGCCACTTAGATACTGCTGGCTCCAGATAGACTGCCCGGGAACAAGGTCGAAGCGAATACCGCCATCGAAGAACGGGATCCCGGTTGCGCAACAGAAGGATTCCGGCTGCCCGCTATGGTACGTCTGTATTCCGCTAACGGACCAACCACCCACGATCGCGTTTGTAAATCCGCCTTTATTCAGAAATGGCTTGCCTTTCCCAACGGGAAGCTCGTAGATATAGCTGAGGGCTAAGTTTTGCGGTACGTCCTGATTACTTAGTGACTTTTCGTTTTTGAGATTGAAAGGATTCTGAATGGATCCGCCGCCAGCCAGGTTCGCAAAGAACGGCATGATGCTGTCGGCGTCGGTGATGGTTTTCGACCAGGTGTAAGAGGCAAGTAGATTCAGGCCGGCGTGGAAACGGCGCTGCAGTTCAATCTGTAAAGACTCATAACTCGATTGCCCCAAATTCTCCAGACAACAATCGGTGTTGAGGGCGAAAAATTGGGGATACGGAAGCAGACCTTCAGCAACGGTGCGCGCACCCGGGAAGGCGGCATATGGCAGAGAGATTCCGGCCGCTGCAGCTGCTGGAGAATTGATACTTGCACTGAGTAGGGACCCAAGCCCGAAATAGGACGGATTCAAGTTATTGATCGGGTCGATGTTGGATCGTAGGTGTGTCGAGTGCTGGCCAACATAGCCCACATCGAGAATGAGGTCTGTCGCGAGCTGCTGCTGAATATCGAAGCTCCAGTTATTGACCATCGCAGGACGGCCATTTGAGGGATCGACATATGCATTCGCCGGATTGCCCTGAAAGTTCACCTGCGATGGATCCAGGTTCGGCGGAGTTGCATAGGCAGGAAATCCAGACGCGAGTGTGAAGGCCGGAGTAAAGCCGTTCGGACTGTTGAACGTGGGGTTCGCCTGGAAGCCTGTCTGCAAGTCGTTGCCAAAATCCGCGTACGTCAACGCCCCATAGTAGATGGCGAAGCCGCCTCTTAAAACCATCTTGTTGTTGGTGCCCGGCGGAGTCCACGCGAAGCCAATCCGGGGTGCAAAGTCCTTGTGCCAGGTGTTGGCCCAAGTCTCGTGCACGTTGCCATTACGACCAGGGCCGCTCCCTGCAAACACGAGCGCACCGGGCAGACCACCTGCCCCGGGATTCGGCGCCGTTAGGCTGATATTCGATGTGTTCCCATGAGCTTCATATCTCGGCGCGTCGACGTCCCACCTCAGTCCATAACTGAACGTGAAGTTACTTGTAATCTTGTACGAATCTTGCGCGAACAAAGCATAGTAGTGAGCGAGCCACTTCGCCTGGCTGGCGTAGGCGTTGAGATTACCGTTATCAACAACTCCCAACAACATACTGGCAACGCCGTTTCCACTTAGACCCGCAGCACCGCCATTTGAACCCGCCGTTTCCGCACGCGCGAAGTTCAGACTCCCGGATTGGTTATTGATGGAACCGGGCTCGAATATCTGATAGCGGTAGTCAACGCCGAAAGCCATATTGTGCTTGCCTTTGACCCAGTTGGCAATGTCATTCACGCGCCAGCCGTAGTCAATGGTGTCGTTATCGACGTTGTCCCCGAAGTTGGTGAAGCCCGGCTCACCCAGGCTGATGCTCGGGAACATGGGGCCACTCGCGCCTGGAACGCCGAGCGTCTGATTCCAATCCGCGCCGTTACCCAGCCGTACGCCGGCGCCAACGTTCTTGCTGTTTGTGCGATTGAACCCCAGGTTGAAATGGTTCAATACAGTAGGGCTAAACGTATAGTCGTCGCCCAGCCGCGACCAATGCGTGAAGAAATCCTGAGCGCGACCTTGGCCCGCGGGATTGTTCCAGATGGGCGTGGTCGAGTCGCGGTCATTATCACGGGAGGTGTAGGACACAAAAAACTTCTGTTTGTCGCTAACATTCTGGTCGATGCGAATTGTTTCGTCCGTGTCCAGAAGCGGGTAGCTCCAGGGGTAAGTGAAGTTGTTTATCAGCGCACTGTTCTGCGGCGCCGGGATGTAAGACAGAATCTTCTGGCCTTGCGCGGACAGCATCGCCGACGGAATCGCATTTTTCCCGGTTTCGGTCAGGAAAGACGTGCGGCAAGGCGTTCCGTTGACGACCCGGCTTGTCGATGGGTCGAAGATCTCACCGGAGTAGATCGGTTCGCCGCAAGGGTTCGAGGCCGCCGGAACAATCACGTCAGCGGTATTGAGCACTTGCGAGAAGTCGCCGTTCCTCTCAGCCGCCGTGGGAACCGTGCTGGTAGAGGTTCCGCCTTGATTTTGACGATACTGTTCCCACGAGAAGAAGAAAAAGGTCTTGTTCTTGCCGTGATAGAGCTTCGGGATCCACACGGGCCCGCCCAACGTCCCGCCATAATCGTTCTGCTTATCCAGCGCGCGAGGCAGGCCGATGTAGTTGTTGTACCAGGTGTTCGCGTCCAAATCTTCGTTCCGGAAGAGGTCGTAGGCAGTGCCATGGAACGAGTTAGTGCCCGACTTAGTGCTGAAAATCTCGATCCCGCCCGTGGTTCGTCCGTACTCCGGCGGCATGGTTGAGGTTTCAACCCGGAACTCACTTAGCGCTTCCACCGAAGGGGCAGCCTCATCGAAGGACGAGCCGTTCTCCGATCTGTAAGTGCTGGCTCCGTCGAGAAGAACTTCCGTTCCATAATTCTGGCCGCCGGTAATCTTCGATTCGAAGGCTCCTCCGGTCGATGCCCCATTCGAGCCGGCGCCGTTCGTGCCCGGCCCCACGGTTCCAGGGGTCAGGAAGACAAATGCCTCGGGCGAGCGCATCGATTGCACTGTGCTGCCGAGAGCAAGAGGCAAGTCGAGCACCTGTTTCGTTGTTACAACCGTGCCGATGTCAGCACTTTCGGTCTGAATTGTTGGCGCGTCGCCCGTGACCGTCACAGTCTGATTTACAGTGCCCGTCTGCAGCGAGATATTGATACTGCTTACTGTCCCGACCTGAACGATAACGCCCGTCACTTGAGCAGTTGAGAAGCCTGGCGCCGTGGCCGTAATGTCATAGCTGCCGATCTTTACGTTGGCTATGCTGTAATTCCCTGCACCACCCGACGTACTCTTGTAGCTCGTGCCGGTCTGTTTCTCCTTGGCGGTTATCTGAGCGTCCGGAACTGCTGCGCCGGTTGGATCCTGCACTACTCCGGCAATTGAGCCCTCGTTCGTCTGTGCAAGAGCGGCGGCACAGAACGCAACGGCCAGCACTGACCTGGTGCCGACCCTCATCTTCCAGTTCCCGTGTAACATTCGAGACCTCTCTCGTTCTCGGCTACTTAGCGTCCGCTTCCGTGGAACGCTTCAGCTTTTCTTCAAGTTTTTGATTCTGTTCTGCGTCAGCATCTCGCTTGAGACGCAGAAAAGTGTTGAGTGCAAGCCGAGCCTCTTCGGGCTGCTGAGCTCGGCGATACAGTTGCGCCAACTGATAATACGATTGCCTCTGAATCTCAGGGTCGATAGCGCCGGACCCATTCACCACCGCCGAAAACTCGTGGATCGCAGCGCGCTCATCGCCACTCTGCGCCTCAGCTCGTCCGAGTTGATAGTGAGCTTCACGCGATTCGGGATGAGCAGAAACAACTTTTGAAAGCAACTCAATCGCAACTTGCGATTTTGAGCGCTCGATCGACACAGTGGCCAGCTTATACATCGCTGCGTAGTTCTGCGGGTCCAGCTGCAGTTCCTTTCGATACTCCGCTTCGGCTTGTTCGAGATGATTGCCCTTCGAGTAAATGTCTCCCAGTTGCTGGTGCAGCCCAGGCTCATCGGGCTTCGACTCCATGGCGAGTTTGGCCTCGTTGGCCGCATCGTCCAGGCGATCCGCCTGCTCGAACGAGTCCGCCAGCACCTGATGAATGCGCCAGGACTTCGGGTCGGCCTCGTACATGCGCTGGTAGGTCTCTTTCGACAGCTGCATATACGCTTTGCCCAAATGATAGAGGATGTCAACGTCTTTGGGTTTCAACTTGGCGGCTTTTTCGAGGTCTTGCGTCGCTGCGGCCGAATCACCATTCCCCAATTCCGCAATACCCAGCCACATAATGGCCGTAACATTGGCAGGTTCCTGTGCAACCGCCTGCTTCAAAGCTGCCACTGCTTGCGGAAAACGATCCAGGCGATAGGATGCGATGCCGAGAAACAGATCGGCGCCGCGTAAATTCGGCTTCAGCTTCAAAGCCCGGCTGAGTTCGTCGGCGGCATCCTGGGCACGACCCTGTTGAAGACGAACGACTCCTAAATTAAAGTGCGCTTCCGCCACGTTCGGGTTATCGGCGACACAGGTGGAGAACTCATTGGCAGCCGTCTCGAGCTGTCCCGAGCGCATGGCGTTCGCACCGAGCACACATGACGAGCCGCCGTCCTGAGCGCGGGCGGCATGAGCGGCTAAACACAGTAATAGGGAAGATCTGAGCGCTACAG
>JAFARV010000706.1 GCA_019245255.1 Acidobacteriaceae bacterium
GGATGCGGCGGGAGCAGGAACGGTGGTCGAAGTTGTAAATGACATGCCAGATCAGGTGCCGAATCAGGAACCCGTAGGCATCACAATTCAGAATGCGGCCGGCAACCACGTCATTGTCGATATGGGCGATGGTCAGTATGCATTGTATGCGCATCTGGTGCCATATAGCGCTACCGTGCAGGTAGGTGACGTTGTGCGACAGGGACGGCGCATTGGCTTGCTTGGAGACTCGGGCAACTCCGACGCGCCCCATTTGCACTTCCAGGTCATGGACAACCTTCAGCGGTAGAAGCAAACGGTCTGCCGTTCGTTTTTGATCAAATAGTACGGCAAGGCACGGTCGCTGACAGCGTCGACGGAACAGGCGACATATTTTCAAAAGGTATACCGCTACCGATTAGTTATGACCACGGCGGCCTGCAGCATAACACGATGCCGTTAATCTTGGACGTACTCAAGTTTAAGTGATCCTCGCGGCTGAACAACAGTATTCGAACAGTGCTACGCCTCTTCAGCCGAAGTATTCGCGTCGGTCTTTCCTGCCGCCGGTTGCAGTCGTTGCCGCAGCTCTTCGATATCGCGCATGAACCAGACATTGGAGCCGCTGTTGCACTCAAAAACAAAATCTCGCAGTGCCGAACTGTTACTCGTGTATTTCGAGATGTCGCCGACGATGACGAGCGGTAGGCGGTACGTCAGGAATTTCTGAACAATCTCACCAGCGACTCGTGTTTTGAGGCGAAAGAAGTCCTCACCGAAGCGCTCAACCGGAATAATTATAAATTCGGGGCGATGTTCTGAGGCTATGGCAATGATGTCTACCGCATCGCGATCGCTTTGTAACGGTCCACCCTCAGGTGGAAATTCAACTACGCGAAAGCCGTGCAGGTCATAGTGCCGGACGCCCATTGCTGTAATTATCGGTCGTTCCGGGTGCGAATGTATCCAAGGCGCTGCATTATCAGTAGCCCAGGAAGAGCTGATGCGCGAGGGGCAACCGTAGTTTCGCCACGGTGTAATAATTCTAGATCGATCATGTTCTTGTCAAGACGATCGTTCTTGGTCTCTTCCGCTGTGATGCGGTCTGCTGTGGCGTCGCCGGCCGGAGAGCAGTCTTTGCCGACGCCCATTGCGGGTCTGCCCTCCTTGAAGCACAAATCGAAGCCGTTCACGAACCGAGAGCGCGAAGCACGCATGGAAAAAGCCCGGTCGCTCATGCGTAAGCACGGCATCGATGCCATCATGCTGACGGGCGGGACGTCTTCGGTCTACTTCGCCAACCTGCAGATTGGAGGCGGCGAACGGCTGTGGGCGCTGGTCATTCCAAGCCGTGGGGCGCCGTTTCTCGTGTGCCCTGCGTTCGAAGAAGGGCGGGCGCGCGAGCTGCTGGCGACCAGCCCACTCGGCCAGAACGCCGACGTACGCATCTGGCAGGAAGACGAAAGTCCGTACGTTCGGCTGATTCAAGGCCTGAAAGACCGCGGCATCGTGAGCGGCTCGATCGGTATAGAAGAGACGGCCAAGTTCGTGTTCGCTGACAGCGTCGGGAAGGCCGGAGCACCTTCTATCCAAGTCGTCAGTGCGACGCCAGTGACAGCCGGATGCCGCATGATCAAGGACGCACATGAAATCGACTGCCTGCGCCTCGCTGGCCAAGCCACGATCCTCGTCTATGAAGCCGTGTACAAATCATTGCGTGAAGGTATGACCCAGCGCGACGTGACGGAGCTGATTCAAGCCGGGTATGCGCGTGTCGGATTTCCCGGTGAGGCGAGCATCAACGTAGGACCGTACACTGCCTCGCCGCACGGTTCGCGCGCGCCGCAGAGCATTCGCGAAGGGACCATCGT
Organism: Acidobacteriaceae bacterium; assembly: GCA_019245255.1. Taxonomy (GTDB): domain Bacteria; phylum Acidobacteriota; class Terriglobia; order Bryobacterales; family Bryobacteraceae; genus Bog-105. The sequence goes on from JAFARV010000706.1 coordinate 1,851, forward strand.
CATGCTCGATGACGGCTGCTGTGTTGAAGGCTATAACTCCGACATTACGCGCACATTTGTGCTCGGGCGTCCGACGGAAAAGATGATGCATGTTTTCGAGATTGTGCGCCGGGCGCAGCAAGCGGCGCTAGCAGCCGCGAAGCCGGGCATCCCATGTGAAGCCGTCGACGCAGCCGCGCGCAAAATTATCACCGGCGCGGGCTATGGTCCCGGGTTCAAGTATTTCACGCATCGCGTGGGCCACGGCCTCGGCATGGACGACCACGAATGGCCTTACCTGGTGGCCAATAACATGTACGGCTGGCCGTTGAAGCCAATACTCGAAACCGGCATGGTGTTCAGCGATGAGCCGGGCATCTACATCACCGGCGAGTTCGGCATCAGGCTCGAAGACGATATGCACATCACGCCCGATGGTGCCGCTCTGCTCACGGTGCCGAGCCCGTCTCTTGACCAACCATTCGGAACGCGTGCAAGCTTACAGTCATAAATCCGTGGACTCGCTGTCTCCCTGACCGGGCCCGAAAACTCGGGAAGAAACGATTGGCCTGCAGCGTCTTATTCGCCGGTGATTCCTCTGAGTGATCGGGAAGTCGCCGCAGAGATTATCGAATCGTGCCGAGCGGGCGACCGCGAGGCTCTTCGTGTGCTCTACGACTTATATAAGGACCGCGTGTACTCCATCGCGCTGCATTTCTTTCGCGGGGATCAGCCGACTGCAAGTGACATCACGCAGCAAGTTTTTCTGAAATTGATGACGGCTATCGGGAAATTCAAAGGTGAGGCCGCCTTCTCCACATGGCTGTACCGATTAGTGGTCAACGCATGTCAAGATGCGGTACGGCGACGGAAGCGGGTGGGATTGACCACCCAGCGTGACCGGTTGGAAGAGATCGCCGGGAAGAGTTCGCACGAAGACGATTATGCGCACGCGCAGTCGGTGCAATTGGTGCGGGCTGCTGTTTCGGCGTTGCCACCGGCGTTCCGCCTCGCCATCTTGTTGCGCTATTTCGACGATTTGTCTTACGAGCAGATCGCCCAAGCACTGCACTGTTCCATGGGCACGGTAGCGTCACGTTTGAGCCGCGGCCATAAGTTGCTGGCAGAGCACCTGAAACGTCTGCGCTGGGAAACGAAATGAGGATGTTCAGTAAACATGTGTCCTCGCTGCTGGCTGCATACATCGATGGGCAATTGCGCGCTCGGGAAGCAAGGCGAGTCACATTGCATCTCGAGCACTGTGAACACTGCCGGCGTGAACGCGAGTTGGTTGAATCAGGCATGTCGGCTGTGGAGCATCTTTCGTTGGTACATGCACCCGACGCCATTTGGACCGCAATCGAAGCAGCCCTTCCAAGCCGTCCATTGTGGCAGACGCAGCGAAATCCGGCGTGGCGGTTCGTATTCGCCACATTGGTTTTCATCCTGCTAGCGGGAGCGGGGTTTTGGGTCTTTGAGCAAAGGATTCATCGACCTGGAATGGCCTGGGAGTTGAGGCCCATTCAGGGCACGCCGGTTGTAAACGCGAAACCGGTTCACGGCGCCGTGCGGGTTGGAGCCGGCGAATGGATCGAGACCAACTCATCGGCGAGCGTAACCGTGAAGTTGGGGGAAATCGGGGTCGTCGACATCGGACCAAATACGCGCCTGACGTTAGTAACGGCTCGTCCCAGTGAAAATCGGCTCGCGCTTGTACGTGGACAGATCCATGCCAAGATCTCGGCTCCCCCAAAACTCTTTTTCGTGGATACAGCTTCGGGTACAGCCGTGGATCTAGGCTGTGAATATTCGCTGCATACAGATGAAGAAGGATCGGGTCAGCTCGATGTGACGCAGGGTTGGGTAGCGTTTCAATGGAAGGGGCAGGAATCGCTTGTTCCGGCAGGCGCAAGCTGCCTAACCCTGCCAAAAGCGGGTCCGGGAGTGCCCTATTTCGACGATGCGTCAGGAACTTTCAAGCGAGGAGTCTACAACTTCGCCGCTGCAAAATTCGAAGGCCCTTGGCTGGAGGTGATCCTTGGGGACGCACGCGTGCGAGATACTCTTACGCTTTGGCATCTGCTCCCGCGAGTGGGTGTTCGCGATCGCGAGCGGATTTACAGCCGGATGGCCGCCCTGGCGCCAGTTCCCGCAGGGATTTCGCGGGCGAAGGTGCTCCGCCTGGATCCGGAAACTCTAAAGCGATGGAAGGACGAACTCGCCTGGGTGTGGTGAGCCGGGAAGAAAATCCGGGCACGTGCGTCTAAAGGTGCCGAAAGGAGATTTTAAGACATGCGATTCGGCATGTTCGTGCTGCTTTCGGCTGCGTTGGCGATGGCTCAAGACTTTGCGTTCCAAGTTGCCAGCCCCGTGGCGTCGCAGGACTTTCACTTCAAGGCGGCGGCATTTGTTTTCCGGACAACGGGATGCAGCAGCGCCGAAGCGCCAAAGATCTCCGCCACCGCGGAAGGAATCATAAGTAATCAGCGGCAGTCGGTACCGTTGAAGGTAGTAGAGGGAAGCAAACCGGGTGTCTACGCTGTCTTTCAGAGCTGGCCTAGGGACGGCCAATGGCTGGTTGATCTCACCGGTACCTGCGGGCCGGCGACCGCTGGCGCCCTGATACCGGTTGAACGAAACGGGTTCAATCGCAATTCTGCCAAGTTCTTTTCGCACAGGCCGACGAACAACGAGATCGAAGGCTCATTGACGGAGTTGGCGCAGAAAGGGAACAAATGAAGATCAATGTAAAAACCACGTATTGGGTGGCTGCTTTGGCCATTTCCGCTTCAGGGCTCATGATCGCTGGCAAGGTGCATGTATCCGAAAGGGATGATGCGCTGATCGTGCATGAGTGGGGCACTTTCACGTCCGTGGCGGCGAGTGACGGTTCGGCGGAGGACTGGGGTGTACTGGACGGCAAAGATGATCTACCCAGCTTTGTTAACGACCGTGGATATCGCGGATTCAAGCGGAGGCTGGAAGGCACGGTCCGTCTCGAGACCCCGGTGCTTTACTTCTATAGCCCACGCGAAGTGAATGCGCACGTGAGAGTTTCATTCCCGAAGGGGCTCATCACCGAGTGGTATCCCAAAGCTGAATATCAGGTTGACCGGAAAACGGAAACCGGCGCACTGTACCGGTTACCGGCAAGCTTGAACGGAATTGATTTTTCCATGATGAGCCTGATTGGAGGAATCGAGTGGAAAAGTATAAGAATAGAGCCCGGCGCAACTCCCGATCTGCCGCGCGAACATGCACCAAGCCGTTACTACGCTGCGCGCGCAACCGATGCGTCGCCAGTAACTGTGGACGGAGAACACGAGAAGTTCCTGTTCTATCGTGGCGTGGGGCGTTTTTCAGTTCCTCTTTCGGCGCGCCTATCACAAGACGGGAACGTAGTACTCGAGAATTGCGGCGATGAAGTGCCGATCGCAATGTTGTTTGAAAATCGCGGCGGACGCTTCGGGTATCGGATGACGCGCGCGGTTTCAGGCGAGGTTACTCTAAGCCGTCCTGCGCTCGGAACTTCTTTTGACGCCTTGGCCGCAGATCTCGAGAACGCTCTGGTACGGCAAGGACTGTTTCGGAAGGAAGCCCAAGCCATGATCGCTACCTGGCGTGATTCATGGTTCGAGGAAGGCTCAAGAGTTATTTATATTGTTCCTACGGGCGCAGTGAATGCTGTACTGCCGATTCAAATCGACCCAGTTCCGGCGCAGATCCGCCGTGTGTTCGTCGGGCGCATGGAACTGATCACAGCCGAAACCATGCATCGCGTGGAAGCGGCGATCGCTGCAAACGACCAATGCTTGCTTGATCGCTACGGACGTTTTCTGGATCCGATTCTGAAACGTATCGTGCTGGAGGATCCGGCTCACGCGAGAGAGATTGAGCAATTCCGCGCCAATACGGGCGCAGTAAGTTCTGTCTGCTCCGTCGCTGTCTGGCGGCGCCCATCTGCACCGTTCGCACTATTGGGGAGCCGGCATCCAGAAGTCAACTAGATTGCCGTCCGGATCGCGAAAGTAAATGGAACGCGTTCCCCAAGGCTGTGTTGTCGGTCCTTTGACCCAGATTTTTACAAAGCCGCGCAACCGTTCATACTCGCTGTCAACATTCGCGACCCGAAACTCCAGGATGATGCTCTTA
>JAFARV010000959.1 GCA_019245255.1 Acidobacteriaceae bacterium
TTCACGAAGTGCTGTTGCAGACTGCCGATATCGGCACTAGTCAGCTCAGAATAGGTGAGCTGCCAAATCCGTTTAGCGGCCGTCGGATCAGCAAACGTGATCATGCTTCCGTCCGCTAGCACGTTCGTAACAGTTCTGGTCTGATGAGTCTTGCGCAGCGGATACTGGGCGACCGCGCCGCTTAGCAGCTGTGGAAAGAAAAGATTAGCCATTCGTTTCTATCACCCATAAGAAGGCTGATGCATTATTGACGTCCACGTACGTGCTCACTAAAGACGATTCCGCAATTCGACAGTTCGGAACGCTCGCCCCGGTTACTGGGTCTACAAATGTGAAGCTGGAGTACGTTCCTGACAATTCCTCGAAAAAGCTTTCAACGGCTGCGACTTCACTTTCGCTTAGCAAATCCAAACGAATCTGCCAGCTCCGCAGTCCTACCCCCTGAAGAAGAAATCGCTGCTCCGCACCGTCTACGAACCGGATCACACCTACGTTCTGCGATACAAGGAACGGTGCGGGGTACTGGGTAAGGGATCCGGAACTCAAAAGCGGGAATGTGGCCATATCAGAGCTCGTTAATCACATCACTCAGAGAGCTTGATTGCAGTAGCGCCGTTCTTACTGCTTGCGCGACCTGCTGGTTATTGGACTGAATAAAGCTCGTGCTCTGCACGCCCACACTGGCCGCGGTTGACAAAGGCACAGCTTTCGATCCTGTTACCGTGCCGGTGGTCTGCTGTCGTGCGCCATTTACCCTCACGGTGCTATTCACCGAGTCGGGCAGCGTGAATTCCAAAAGTGCAGGCGTACTCTTGCTCCCGCCGCCAAATAAACTCGCGATTCCGCTGATTAGTGTCCCCAGCCCACCGAAACTGCCGAGACTCAAAGCGCCTGAGAGAGCCCCCGACACACCGCTCACTGCGGCGCTCTGCAGAAAGTTGGTCAATTCACTACCGTGCTGCTGAGTAGTAGTAGCTGCATGCGATGTATGGCCGAAACTCAAGCCCTTCGCATTTACCGCCGCAGTCATACTCTGTGAGCGCAAGCTAGTGTCTTTGCCTACGCTCGCTGACTGAGGGGATTGCTGCAGCAGCTTGCTTGAGTTGTTACTTCCCGGCCGTGACAACTTTCGCACCAGCGTCGATAAGTCATTTTTAGACTTCGCCATTCTTCACCTCCGTTTTCCAAGCACTTTCAAGGCATACAAGTGCATCGGCCGTTTTTGCGTCGATGTCCGCCAAATCGACGGTGCCCAGCTCCTTCCAGAGCCGAAAGCGCTCCAGATACCCCAAGCTTTGCGCGGTAATGACTGATTTCGGGCACCGCCTCGAGACGACATTCGCCCGCGCCCAAACAATGTTCACGAGGCGTTCTTCTGAGCTCCCTAGCCACGCGCACTTTCTTACTTCTGCCAGTCCGCTCCGCCGACAGCTATCGCAATTCCACGCGGCTGGCGTAGAAAACTGAAAATGGAATGCGATTAGAAGTTTTTTCTTTCTTCGTCCGTAAGCCCGAGCTCTGACTTCACCGCCTCAACGATCTCGTTAGCGAGCTTCTCAGGCGCGTGATTGATTACGTCTTCAATCTCGGCTCTCCTGCCATTAACCCGGAGTCCCTTGATCGCGACGAGTCCCCACTGAACATACAGCTGTCGTACAAGCAGATCGGCAATGTTCGCCTCAAGTTGATCGCCGGCTCCGCCCGCCTGCAGAAACTCTCTCCGCAGTACTAAGTCGCGCACCTTTTCAGTTAGTTCAATCCGCCCTGCCAACGACACGCGCCGGATCGCATACTCGACCGCCGGGAGCGCCGTGCTCTGAAGCCAAATTGCGGTCTCGTGATCCACCGGCTCACGCGAACGCGATAACCATTTCATCATTGGAAGTGCCTTGTGCAAGATTGTTCGTGAAAGTCCATTGCAGCCGCGACTCCGTGTCGTTGAACTCCGGTATTTCAGGAGTAACCGCCGGCAGATAGATCGCGATCAGTTGACCTTGCTGCTGTCCCAGTTGCAGCATCGCCGGAATTGTCATCCTCTGTTTTGCCGCAACATACAGCGCGTTTGTACCGGTATCGTCTTGCGTGAAGACGCTAAAGCTCGATGAAACTGCTCGTGGGCCTGGAACCGCGGATCTCGGGTATGATGATCCGAACTCGTAAGTACGCATCGAGATGTTATTGTTGACGTGAATCTGTGCGGCCGTTAAGGTCATGAACTGCTGAGGCACTTGACCCAGCCACGCCTGTCCAAGGTGCCCAGGCACGATGGAGTAATCAAACTGTCCGGGCGTGGGCTCAACAGGGAACGTGGTTATGCCCCCACCTGTGTTTCCCGCTGCAAATGACATCGAGTCCAGTAGGTCGGCGGCATAGCCCGCGAATGTGAAATCATGGAAGTCCCCGTTGACTGCGATTGCAAGCTGATTCACAACCGCCCCGGTCACCAGCCGGCTCACCGTAGAAGCGGGATCCCAGTAGTCATAGACCGACAGGCTTGGCAGTGCCGTGCCTAGCGTGTAAGTCGCCGTCGTAGCGAGGCTTGCGCCGGCCGGGATCGAATTCGAAAACGGTGCGTTGACCACAACGGACGAGGCATCCGGCACGGAGGTTACAAATCGGATTTCTCCCGAAAAGGACACGCCTGATCCGACAAGCAACCCATGTGGAGCTGTTGTCTGTATGCCGGTCGTGCTCGGAGTTGCGGCAACTGTCAACCCCGAACTGACTTGCGGCGTCCCTCCAAGAGCGGCCTGAAACAAAGGTCCGTAACTTGGTACTCCTATGCCGGTCCAAGATGTGAGATACGTGCGCAAGTCGAAAACTGTTTCTCGCCGGGCACCCGGCGAAGAGCCAAGAAACGTTCTCGTCCCGGTTTTGTCTCGCCGCTTGCCTGGAACGATTGCTTGATGAGCACTCAATCGAACAGCCGGAAACCGATTCGCTTGTGTAACAGCGGCGACTTGACCGTAGCTTGATTCGACTGCAGCATAAAACCGATTCGCGTTAGATAAGACATAGTTCGCCACGACGTTAGCCCTCTGTCACCGTCAACGCGCATGTTATCCGCGCGGATTGCACATAACCCAAGCCACCGCTCTTCGGAGGCTGCAATTGAACGTCATATTGCCCTGGAAACAACACGCCGTCACCCCAGTCGCCGACATTGCTACGCAACACTTGCCTAACAGCTTCGACGTAGTAATGAATCCACTCGTCTGTCTGGTCCACCAGGTTTGCGCTCGCCCATACGTCTACATTCACCGCCAACGTCCCCGAAAATGAACGAAACTTCTCAAACTGATTGTTCTTCAAACCAGAGCTGTACAAGCAAATTCGTGGGTACGTAAGTTGTATGTCTTTGTCTCCGATATCAGGGCTGGCAGAGCTCAATACAATTTGGGCTGCCGGTATTGCAGGCACTTGAATGTTGCCGCTCTGTGCCAGCAAAGCCAACTGTGCATCTACGCCATTAGTCGATTTCAAAAGACAGGCAAGCTTCTGGGTTCCAAGCAGACTAAGTGGTGTCATTTCATCCTCGAAGAATTCGCCGCGTCAGGGTTACGTACCAGGATGGGCCCTGCCCGCCCGTTGGCGGCGGCCCCTGAATCAGCCCCGAAGCGGGTACTTGCCAAGCCGACCCGATCGGCAACGACTGTTGGTTTTGGCGAGTGAGCCCGGTCTGTAAAGCACTCGTATACACGTTCCAGCCGATCGCCGCGGCCGGCGCTCCAATTGCGCCCTCGGCCATTGCAACGGCGACCTCGGCGGCCCCACTCAGTATTTCTCCGTTCACCGGACTTACAGCACTCTCAGTACCCAGCGCATCTACCCAGGCAGTCTGCACAAAAATCGCCTGCGCCGGCATGCTTCCGTCCTGAACCGAAATCACGGGCATCGCGGGTTGCGGAAGGGGCGCTGAAACGATTGATAGCCCACTCGCAAATGTCATAGCCTCTGCGTCGGATGCCTGCCCCTGATACTCGGTCCACTTACCCTGGAACCGCGTATTCAATTGCACGTTGTAGGCCTCGGCAAAGAATCGGCTCAGTGCATCGAATGTGATCCAGCGGCGTAGTGTCGGCGTTATGATGACGGTCGATAGACCTATGGTGCGCCGGGTCAGCCATTGCGGGTCCGACGCTCCGATCGCGAGTAACCACTGCATCAACTTATCGCCGATCGCACCCATTGCCAGCGCAATCTTCGTATCTACGTTGATGCCATGTGAAGAAGCGACTGAAACCAGAGACGTTTCGTACAACAGAAGGTCGTCGATAGTGATTGCTGCGGAGTCGGTGAACAGAGCCATATCTGCCTACTTCGCGGTGGAAGACGGACCGCTTCCACGCTTCCCGGAGACCTGCGGATTTAGATCAGCCTCACTTAGAATTGCCACCTGCACCCGCTTCGCCAGTTCCGCGCGTTCTGCAGCTTGTTTTGCCAACTCTTGTTCATCTCGATACTGCCGCTTCTGCTCATCTGTTGCGAGAGCGGCTCTGCCGTCAATGATTAGTCGAGCCGCATTTGCGCGCGAGACCTCTGCGATCTGTCCGGCCTTGCCGCCCTCCGAAGTTTCCCGGCTCACCACGATCGGATACTCTTCCGTCAAGGTTGCTTCCAGGTCGCGAATCTTCCGAAAGTATTGTTTAAGGTCCACTTTTCTCTCCCACCAAAGAAAAGGGGCCGCCTCACGTTGGCCCCTGGATTACTACTATTGCTTAGCTATTTACCTGAACGCCGAAGTTGTTCCGTAGTACGCCGCAGCCGTACAGAACGTCCACTGTAAACTGCTGGGACAACGTATTCGGCTGGTAGCTCATCACTACGCGAATTCCGAAGTTACCCATCTCAGCGTATTCCGCAACTGCACCGGTTCCGGGCAGGGGTTGAGGCAGACGCCGGACGACCAAACCCATCGCATCCTTGCTGAACGCCAGGTTATGCGTGTTCGGAGTGGCCACGCCCGTTGTCGGCACAAACTGAGAGCGGAAAATGAAGAAATCCTTCATTTTTCCCACGTTGCCTTCGACAAGGGCTCGAAGACCCGCTTCCCCAGCCGAATAGTACTCGCTGAAGCGCGGAATCTGCCGGATCTGCGAATAAGTATTCGAATCGACAACCAGGTACTTCGGCGCGCTTGCCGGAACCTTTGCCGCGAACAGCGCCGTTTCCGCGGCGTCAATCGTAGCTTCGGTTACCGCCGTGCTGGCGGCTCCAACCGCGGTATTCGCAGTGAACTGGCTGTAAAGATTCAATAAGTCTGACTCGACGCGCTCAGCGATTGCAACCACCGCCGGCTGCATGTACGCCTTCAGCAACTCCGGAAAAGCCAGCGCCTTGGTAACGTCAGGAATCTGAAAGGTAGACTCAGCGTGAGTGTTGAGCACAATCTGAGCATTCCCCAGGTTGGGGTTCTGTGGTGTTACCGTTCCGCCTTCCGCGATGTTGTTGGCGACGAGCACTGGGGGAATCGGTACATTCACGGTATCGCCCGCGTGGGCCAGAATCGGTTCATAGTCCCGATTTACAAGATTGCCCATAACAAGGTTGCCTACGAGCGCTGGTAATGCGTCAGCTGCAACCAGCTTGACGATCGCATTAGCCAGATTTGCCGATGTAATTGTTGGCATAGTTCTCCTAAAAAAAGTTGCGCGCACGACATCTTACTGCCGTACGCGCTGGTTGAGGCTTTATACAGCCCCGTGCGCCTCTCGACTTAAGTTAATATTTAGGCGCCGCGCAGGACCTGGGTCGCCAGACGTGAGATCTCCTGCCGAACCCTGTCCATATCCTCTTTGCTCATACCGGCATGGATCTTATCGATCTCAACGCCAATTGGCCCGGCCTGTATCCCTTCACGATTTGGGGCCTGGGCTCCGCTGCCGCCCGCGATTCTCGCCGGCAACAGTTCCGGATTTTCTTGCACAAATCCCGCTAGATAATCCTGCATCGCCTTGCCTTCCGCTCCGCGAGCGATCAGGCGGCCATCCTCGGCACGAACAATGTCGTCCTTGACTGCCTTGAACGCAAGGTCCAACTTGGCGATTCCCAGGCGCTGCAGTTCCGAACGAATCTGCGAGTTTTTGTCGGCTTCCTCCGCCACAGCGCGTGCCTTCCGGTTCTCTTCAACAAGTTGATTTACACGGGCTTCGAGCCCTTCTCGCCGTTTCCGCTCGTCGCGCAGTTCGGCCTTATATGCCGGTTCCGATTTTTGATGTTCCCCACGAACGAATTCCTCGATTGCTTTCCGCACAATCCCTTGAATATCCATGCCGGGGTTGTTCGCCTCGTTTTCCATATCAGTCCTCTCCAATCCTAGTTAGAAAGCTTCACGCTGAACTGTTCGTTGATCTCGCGAGCGATCTGATCTTTGACGTCCTGCCGTGCATCGCTCAAATACTTCAGGGCAAGGCCCTGTAGCACCTGCCGCTTCAACGTTGGTGACTCAATCCCCATCTGCATGAGGCTTTTGGCGTCCCCCAACTCAGTTCCGAAATCGGTTATGTCAACCTCGTCTAGGCCGGCGATCGACACTGCCACATTGTCCTTGCGTGCAGTAGTAACCGCATTCATCACACGAGCAGCACACTCCTTCACTGCGCTTCCATAAGCTCTTAACACTTCTTCAGTAATCGTGAAGTCCAGTTGCTTGCTGGCAGCAGATTGCGCATGCCCGCCGATCATCTCGCCCGACGCTTGCGACAGGTAAGATACTCGATAAATCTCTTCTTTTAACGTCTCCAGGTTCGCCGCCGCGATTTGGTAAACCTTCCCGTCCGGCTCTGCCCATCCGAACCTATCCTGTGGACCCAGCTGAACGTAATAGCTCTCGCCCACAATCTGGTTCCATTCCCGATCGGAGTAAATCACGGGCATGGCGAACAGGCCCATAGTGATTGCCCATCCCAGTGCATTCGATTTGTTGAAATGCTCCAACTGTAAGTGAGCGGCTTTGTTCATGAGCCATAAGCCATCGCTCACGCGAAGCGTAATCATGGGAATTCGGCGCGCGGCCATGAGTGCGTGTGGCCCTTGTGCAATCAGTTCGATTGCACCGGACTTCTCGCCATAGCTGAGCCTTCTATAAACCCGGAACTGTTCCCGGTCGTAGTATTGCCACCGCGTTTCCTCGACTAACTCGGGGCTGTCTACTCGCAGTTGCTTTTGACTGGATTGCCGGAGAACAATCCACTCATATTCGCCCTGTTCGTCACAGCTCCAGTTGATCAGGTCCTCCGCACTGTAGCGAAGCAGGTACGCACGTGAGAGTCCGCTGGCGTCTTCTTCCGCCCGATTGGCAGGCAGACGATCCGCCCGGGGGAAATCTACCAAGATATGACTTTGCCCCGTCACCAAAGCGTCGATCAGGCATCTTCTAAAGAAGTTACCGAGCGTCGTTCCACGCCGGTCGCAGTCGTCCGCGAATTCAGACAGAAAGGCACGCTCCCTGACCGTCCCGCCTTCGAGTTGCAGGCTCAGAGCACGTCTAAACAGTGTGGAGGCATACCAGTCTATGATCGACCCCACGTAATTCTGGTAAAACACCCGGCTTAGCCGTTCGGAGTAAACGTCTAAAGGTTCCTTCTGGCGCGGCAGCAGATAGGCGCCGGCCCTCAGCTTAAACTGCTCACCGCCGGCGTAAAGGTCGCGATACATCTGCCACGTCGCCTTTTTCCGCCGGAAGTCGGCGTGCTCTCGATCAATGTCTATCATCGTTGTATTCGACTCACCATGTAACTTCTACGCCGCGCTAAATCAAAACAAACGCTTGCCGATCTCGCCAAATGTTGTTTTGTCACCGTACAAATCCCAAACCACATATCCCAGCGCATCGGATGTGTGCGTGCGTTTCGGGTCACTGAACTTATCGATAACCCCGGACTCAGGTTTGAAGAGTACTTCCTCCATGTCCTTGATCAATTCCTTGCATTTCGGGTCCATCTCCAATCGCACCTCGCCCAGAGAATTGGTCAATAACGCATTTACGCGCTGCACTCGGCTGAGCACGGCCGGATTCTTTGTGGGCACTCTCAGTCGCACATTCCGAAATCCAGAGCGGTACAGATACTTAGAAACGATGTTGTAGTCGCTGGTTCCGGTCGTGTGTGCGCTCTTTCCACTAGCATCGCCAAAGATTTCCAACTCTGAAATGTGGCCCTTATATCGGTTCTCAAACTCCTGGCACGCCTCTTCGGTCGTTGCGCGTTCCAGCACAATTTCGTCAATAACGACCAATTTGTCCCCGCATTTCTGTAGCACCACGGAACTCATCGGCGAAACGTTGAAATCCAGCGACCACATGAGGAGCTTCGATGGGTCATAACTGTGCCGAGCAACGTGCAACACTCGCTCAAAACAGTGATACACGCGGTCAGACTTACTATTCAGATACTCGCCCAGTACTTCCTGTTTGTAGAACCTCGGGTCATAGCTGCTCTCAAGGCGCTCATAGTAGTCCGGAGTGCTGGCTAACAAATGATGATTCTCAAACGGCTGCGCTCGGATACAACCGTATCCGTTTACCGGGTTCTGGATAAATCGCTTGTATAACCAGTCGTGCCCTTGTGGTGTCCAGACGGCGAAAGCACACAGATGCGCGGCTTCCGGATCTCGTAATCTTGCTTCAAGTCGTAACCACCCTTCTTGGCGCGTGAACGACAATTCGTCCACTCCGAACCATGCCAGGTTCGTTCCTCGCAAGCGTTCCGGTTCTTCGAGAGATCGCAGCAGTGCGGTACTTTTCGCCGGCCTGATGTCCAGTTCGCCGTCCGACTTGCGAATATCGAATTCGATGTCTTGCCCGTCGAACATCCCGAACAGGCTCACCAGCGTGGCATCGCGAAGCATTGAATAAGTCGGTGCTGCCAATAGCCCCTGTCTTCCGCGATTCAGGAATGCCTGCCGGATAAATTCGAAACACATTGCTGCGCTTTTTCCCGATCCCACAGGACCTGAAAATCCTTTTATTCGTGTCTTCAAAGCGTTAAAGCGCGCCTGCGAGGGAAGCGGCCGGAACACGAAGCACACGCGCTCCTCCAACTCCGCTTTCTCAGCCGCTCTGAAGTCCACAGAACTCGTCACCCGAGACGAGCGTATCGGGGCAGTGCCCTCCAAACCTCCAAAAATCGCCGCAAGTTACTGAAATTGGAGAGGAAACTTTTTTCCGCTTACGTGTGATCGTGGGCTTGCCTCTATCTCCGCGACGGTTGTCACACAGCTGATCCGCCGCCTCGCCCCCTCGTCCTTGCCTCGTTTCTCGGCGCCGCAGCCCCAACTCACCAGCTCTTTCGCCGGCACATCCGGGCTAGCACCCCTGCTACGATGACTAGAAAGCGGCATCGGCACTCGGTTCTCGCTCGAGGTCGGCTTTCCAACAGCTGCACCTAAACAGCACCTACCAATGCTTCGAACTTTCCGCGGAGTACTGCCACGAATCGCAGTCTCCGCCTATATCGATCCCGCGGCTCAAGTCATCGGCGACGTTGTCGTCGGCGAACGTTCCAGCGTCTGGCCCAACGTCACCATTCGCGGCGATGTCAACTATATCCGCGTCGGCGACGAATGCAGCATTCAAGACAACAGCGTTCTGCACGTCGACCACCGCATATTTCCGTGCATCGTCCATAACCGTGTTACGGTTGGCCACTCGGCTGTCGTGCATGGGTGTGAAGTGCACGATGGCGCTCTGATCGGAATTGGGGCTGTCGTTCTCAATGGCGCAGTGATCGGCCACGGAGCCGTGGTTGGTGCCGGAGCACTCGTACCCGAGGGCATGCAGGTCCCGCCGAATTCGTTGGTCATTGGCACTCCGGCCAAACTACGTCGA
>JAFARV010000989.1 GCA_019245255.1 Acidobacteriaceae bacterium
CGCAAGAATCGTCCGTACGCATTCAGTCTTTCTGGACCTTCGAAAACCTGAAGATTACCGATCATGTGTCCCAAGACAAACAGCAGAAGAATGAAGCCGGTGATGGCCATGATGACCTTCTTCCCGTTAGTCGACTCCCAAAACCGCGGGGGCCGAACCTCACGTGCGGTGTCAATCGCGACAGTAGCCATTTTCAGCTCCTAAGTCTGAGACTGTTATTTGATTCCTTAATCCGGCAGAACATTTTCGGATCATTCGCGGACAATGCAGGCATTTGAGCCTCGCCTGAATTCCAAAACTACATCGTATCGTATTTCCAAAATCTCAAACAGAAAAGCTTTTGGCAAGAGTTCGCTCGACGACGTTGCCTTCGGCGACGCAACTCAAACAGCGAGCGCGAGATATGGGTGAATGTCGCCAAACGAACCGAAGGTATTTAAAACGATTCGGGCCATATGACTTTGATAAAAAGAAGCTCATGCGAACTCTTCTCTGTTGTGCGTTCTTGAGTGCGGCGACGATGTACGCGCAATCCGGTATCAGCGGCGTGTGGCGTTACGAAGTACATCGCCAGGACGACACGATCGAAGTGCTCTTTCTCAACCTGAATCAGCAAGGATCTTCGGTGACCGGAGACGTAATTGAGAACTATCATCCCAGGCACATCCGCAACGGCTCATATACAGACGGAAAACTCCACGCAGAAATCAGTCGCTGGGGCGAACAGGTGATCGATTATGATGGAGCGCTTGCCGGAGATAGGCTGGAACTGACGATTTCTCGCAAAGATAACTCTTCGAGCCCACCCCACGTGACCCAGGCAGTTGCCACTCGGAGCACGGAGGACGCCATCCGGCTTCCTGCGCCGCTTCCTCTTCCCGAACTGCACGATGTCCCCGACAACGGTCTGGTGCGGACGCCTCCCATGGGTTGGAATAGTTGGAATCACTTCGCGGGGCGCGTGAATGATAAGGTCGTCCGCGCGGCGGCCGATGCGGTAGTTTCCTCCGGCATGAAAGACGCTGGGTATGTCTACATCAACATCGACGATACATGGGAAGCGGGACGGGACGCGAACGGCAATATTCAAACCAATAAGAAATTCCCCGACATGAAGGCGCTCGCAGATTACGTGCACTCAAAAGGCCTGAAGATTGGAATCTATTCTTCGCCGGGTCCACTTACTTGTGCGGGATACGAGGCCAGTTACGGACACGAAGAGCAAGACGCGAAGACTTACGCGAGTTGGGGCTTCGATTATTTGAAGTACGACTGGTGCTCGGCCGGCGAGATTTATAAGGACGGCGATATGCGGCCGGTTTACCAGAAAATGGGAGACGCGCTTCAGGCATCTGGCCGGCCGATCGTTTTCAGCCTGTGCCAGTACGGCCGGGAAGATGTCTGGACCTGGGGCGCAAAGGTCGGCGGAAATCTTTGGCGCACCACCGGCGATATTAGCGATAACTGGGAATCGATGTCGACCATTGGTTTCAGTCAGATGAAAATCGCCGAGTATGCCACCCCTGGCCGTTTCAACGACCCCGATATGCTCGAAGTCGGCAACGGCGGAATGACGGACGATGAATACCGCGTTCATTTCAGCCTCTGGGCTATGCTTTCCGCTCCACTGCTTGCAGGCAATGACCTCGAAAAGATGTCAAAGTCCACGCTGGCCATATTGACGAACAAAGAGGTCATTGCTGTCGACCAGGACCCGGCCGTGCACCATGCCAAACAAATCGCCGCGGAAAACAGTACTGAAATCTGGGCTCGTGAGATGCACGACGGATCTACCGTCGTCACTCTGTTCAATCGTGGCGACCAGCCGGCGAAGATGACCGTTGAATGGTCAAAATCTGGTCTCGGGACGCCAACAGGAGCGCGCAACTTGTGGACGCATGAGGACGTGAACCTGTCCGGCGATACTTATGCCGTAACTGTTCCACGGCATGCCGTCGTGATGTTACGAGTGCCGAAAAGTTAAACGACTTTGTAGACCTGCCCCGTCTGCAGACCCTCAATGCTGCGTGAATACGCAAGTGCAACACGCTTTGCCGGCACCGAGTCGAAGCCACGGAAGAACGCACCATAGGCGTCGAGCGACTCCGCGAGAACGGTTGGGCTGATAACGTTGATGCGTAATCCTCTCGGCATTTCAATGGCTGCGGCCCGTACCCACGCCTCAATCGCCCCGTTGACCATAGACGCGGACGATCCGGCTGCGACAGGTTGATCCGTGAGAACGCCGGAGACGAGCGTAATAGAGCCGCCGTCCTGCAAAACATCACGTGCCGCGAGCGCGAGATTCACTTGGCCGAGCAGTTTGCTTCGGATGCCGCGTTCGTACGCGGATTCTTCCAATCGTGCGGCTTTGATGGCAGCCAGCGGAGCGAATGCGACATCGCCCGCGGCGCATGCTACGGCGTTCAATGCCCCGCGGCTTGCACGCCCTTTTGGATGGAGGCGGGATCTGCCAGATCGATTTGCACGTCCCCCGATTTCGACCCCGCCCTTATAATCTCGTGACGCGCCCCAAGCTCTTCAACGATGGCGCGTCCCACTGTGCCCGACGCTCCGACGATAAGTATCCGCATGGCGTTAGGATGGCAGAGTGAATGGTCGGGTTGCAGCGTCTTGTTTCGAAGCGCAAAACGGCGCGGACGCGTCATCAGAGAACAAAAGCGCCCGAACTAGAGGTGTACCAGATTGACTTGATACCCCTACAACTTCTTCTGTCCCTCGCCCCAGCCCCCGCCCAATGACTTATACACGCTCACCAGATCCGTCACAATCGCCGTATCGCTTTGTACCAGCGCATCCTCGCTCGCTAGTTGCTCGCGTTGCGCATCCAGTACGCTGAGGAAGTCTGTCAGCCCGCGCGTATAGAGTTCCGACGCTAGCTCCGTCGCGCGCCGGCTCGCATCCACCGCACTCGCCAGCATTTCCCGGCGGCTTTGCTCTCTGCCGTACTGAGTCAAAGCGTCCTCCGTCTCGCGCAGCGCAGTCAGGACTGCCGCCTCATACTGCGTCTGCGCTTCCGCGAGTTGCTGCTTTCGGGCTGCAATGTTGGCTCGGATCCGTCCACCCTCGAAAATTGGAACCGTGATACCCGGTCCGACAGAAAAGAAATTCCCAGCACCAAGTGTGAAACCCGAGAGATCGGTCGCCTGCCTGCCCGCTGCTCCCGAAATTACAATCTTCGGAAACAGATCGGCCTTCGCCGCACCCACCCGCTGCGCCGCCGCGCTGATCGCTGCCGTCGCGCGCCGCACATCCGGCCGTCTCGCAAGCAGATCGGCGGGCAAACCCACTGGAACCTGCGGAGGATTCACGGGGGCCGTTGCCGTCTGGGCAAGTTCACTCTCCAGTTCATCCGGCGTTCGTCCCAATAGCACGCTTAATGCATGCGTCCGGATCTTCAGTTCAGCTTGAAGCTGCGGAACGATCGCCCGGCTCGATTCCAGCTGCTCGCGTTGCCGCTCCACATCGAGCTCGGTCCCGAGCCCCGCTTCGGAGCGAACCTTCGTCAGATCCAGCGACTCGCGCTGTAGTTGGATGTTTTCGTTCGTGATCGCAAGCCGTTTCTGCGCCCCGCGAAACTCGGCATAATTCGTCGCAACTTCTCCCAGCAGGCTCACCTGCACATCCCGCCGTGATTCTTCCTCGCCCGCTACATCGGCCGTTGCAGCCGCGAGTTCATGCCGGCGCCCGCCAAAGAAATCCAGCTCCCAACTCGCGTCCAGCCCGATCTGAAATAGATTCGTTTCAAAAGGCGAAACAAAAATTCCGCTTCCGGGTGCATTGCCGACATGAATATTTCCGTTCTCGAATCCGCCGCGAATGCGGTCGAATGATTCCGTAGAATCGATCGACGGAAGCAGTGCCGCCCGCGCGATCCGGCGTGCCGCGCGCGCTTCCAACAGTCTTTCGCCGGCCAGCTTCAGATCGAGATTGGATCGCACCGCGCGTTCGATCAGCGAATTGAGTTCCGGATCGCTCAACGTGGCCCACCATTTCTCAACCGTGGCAGCCGAAGTTGTCCCGGACGCCTGCTCCTGCTCGATGAATTTGTCTTGCATGTGTACCGGGCCCGCCGTGCCGGCCACCGCTTTCAGCGCAAATGCAAAAGTTGCAACTGCCAATCGCGTTCTCATGTTGTTGCTCCTTATCGCGTCTGAATGAAGACGTCCATCTGCTGCCCGGCCCACACCGGCGCCCCTTCGTTCAAGGCGAAGATCGCCTGCAGCACTCGCGTGTCCACGCGCTCGGTTGTCCCATCCGTCAAATTTGTTTTGGGAACCACGTACGGTTCGAATCGCACGAAGTGTAACGGGAAACGTTTGTTGCCATCGCCGCGGGGAGACGCCATAGCAGCCGCGCCGGTCTTCACACGCCAGGCATCCTGCTCATCGATGTCGGTTCTGACATTCAGGTGCTGCGTGTCACCCATCAGCATCAATGCCTGCTGCAGTGCTCCTGCCTGTGCGTATTCGCCAACGTGAATTTTGCATTGGAGAATTTCTCCGTCTATGGGCGCCGTCACCATCAGGCGGCTCAAGTCTGCTTGCGTTCTCTCGATCTGCCGCTGCGCTTCGGCAACCTCGGCCTTCGCGACCTCTATGTCCGGCGCCCATGACCCCGCTTTCAACAGAGCAAGATCAGCCTTGGCCTGTTCCAGCCTCGCCTTCGCTGATGCCACGCCAATTCGCCTCCGCTCCAGATCTTCCTCGCGAATGGCGCGCCGGTCGCGGACCGATTCAATCAATTTGTCCTGAAC
>JAFARV010001030.1 GCA_019245255.1 Acidobacteriaceae bacterium
CCTTTGATTTAGCAAACGATAACGTAGCCGATTACAACTGGATCACACCGGACCAATACAACGACATGCACAGCGGTCTTTCGGCCGGGTTTGCGGGTCTTGCTCCCGGTGATTCCGCAAATATTCGCCA
The DNA here is from genome assembly GCA_019245255.1 of Acidobacteriaceae bacterium. Lineage (GTDB taxonomy): Bacteria > Acidobacteriota > Terriglobia > Bryobacterales > Bryobacteraceae > Bog-105. The sequence continues at coordinate 131 of JAFARV010001030.1, forward strand.
GGGCGACAACTTCTTGAGCAGGATTGTCCCGCTTATTATGTCTTCAACCGCCTACCAGGATGGAGGAGCCATTATTTTGTGGTGGGACGAAACCGAAGATGACGGTACGCCGAACGATAACCAAAATGATTTTAGGCACACCTTGCCCGAGATCATCATCTCCCCTCTCGCTCACAAGAATGTGAATGGGCGGCCGTTCGCCAGTTCCGTAAACTACACTCACTCATCCGATCTGCGCACCATGCAGAATATCTTTCACGTAGGACCCTACGTGGGAGACGCCGCCAATGCAAATGACTTGTCGGACCTGTTTGAGAAGGGCGCGATCCCCAAGAAGCCTTAGTAACATCCGTTTCGCCACATTCGCGGACACTAATCCACGCGGAGGTTTTGAGCAAGAGCCTCCGCGCTGTGGCGGCTTATATCTGCCACTCCGCCCGCTTGAACTTGTCCGCGTCTGCACGTTTTAGTTCTAAGCCAAGCCCCGGGCGCGTAGTATCGGGCTGGAGCATGCCGTCACGTGCTGTGATTGCGCCATCGAAGATCATATGCTCGATGCGTACGTGATCGTGGAAGTATTCGACGTTGATTGCGGCAGTGGCGAAACAGCATAGCGTTGCATGCACAGTCGGTGACGTGTGTGCAGACAGAGGATAGTGGTACATCTCGCACACTCCAGAGATCTTGATGAAGTTGGAGATGCCTCCGCAGCGTGTTACATCGGCCTGCAGGACGTCAATCGCTTCCGAATCAATCAGATCTTTGACATCGTCCAGCACGTAGCAATACTCGCCGGCCGCGATGTTCATAATCGCGGGCGCGCGCTCGACCATCAGATGCAGCCCGATACGGTCGTTCATTGTGACGGGCTCTTCAAACCAGGTCACACCGAGATCACCAAATTGCTCCGCCTTCAATAAGGCCTGCTTGCGCGAGTACGCGCCGTTTGCATCGACGAACAGTTCGGCGCGGCCATTGAGAGCTTTGACGACCGCCGCCGCGCGCGACACATCGTCATTCGGATTTCGTCCGATTTTCATTTTGACCTGGCGTATGCCGTCCGAAGCCCACCCGGCGAGTTGATTGATCAACTGCTTTTCTGAATATGAGGTAAATCCCCCGCTGCCGTAAGCAGGGATCCAGTCACGTGACCGGCCGAGCAGATCGAGCAGCGGCAGCTTGAGCAAACGCGCTTTCAGATCCCACAAAGCAATGTCAATCGCCGAGATAGCGGTCGCAACTGCTCCGGGCTTGCCCATGTTGCGGGCGCGAATTCCCAGGGCGGTGTGAAGCGATGGAATATTGAAGGGATTCTTGCCTTTGATATCTTTTTCGGCGAATTCCTTCGCGGCATATGCTGCACCCTCGGAAGTGTAACTGCAGCCAAGTCCAGTGGTGTCTTCCGCCGTAAGTTCGACCAGCAGAACGGTGGTGCTATCCCACACGGCGGTACCGTCCGATTCTTCGGGCTGGTCAGTCGGAATGCGAAAGACGGAGATTCTGGCGGACGATATCTTGACATCGGAATTTGACACGTTTGCTCCAGTCGTAAGACATTCGCGCCGTTCAAATGTGACGCGCAAACGCCGAAGCATATATGTCGTACCTGCTGCGCCGGGCTGTGAAGAGTAGCAGTAGCCGCAACACTTCAACGTGCTCCACGTCTACGCTATGGGAATTACAGATCACAATGGCACGAGCCCGCGAAGACAGTAATGCGGAGCATGGCGCGTCAGGTCTCCTGCCTTCAGTCACGAACGCGTGCGATCTTGTGGTCGACCACATACGCGACGGACGGTTCCAGCGATCGATGTGCCTGGTCGCGGCGGCGTCAAGCTTTGTTAGCGGGCTTGAAGTCTCGTATGAACACTACAAGGGCAGTTACAGCAATCTGATCATGTACTCGCCCGTTCTCATGAGCGGCGTGTTGACTGTTACGTGCGTGTGGGGCGTATTCAATGAGAAGGCGGCCCGGGGCGTGATGCGCGCGACGGCTCTGACGACACTTGCCGATGGAGTGATCGGCTTCGGCTTCCACATTCGTGGCATTTATCGCAAACCAGGCGGATGGCGGCTCCCGATTACAAACATCATCATGGGTCCGCCGATATTTGCACCGCTGCTGTTCGGGACCGCGGCTTACCTCGCCTTTATGGCTTCCTATCTGCGGCGCGAAGAGGAAGAAAAATTGACGCTGATCAGTTCCACTGTGAAGCATCTGCTTCCGGAATCGCTCGGCGGAGACCCGTATAAGACAGGTTGGCGGTGCGAACTCCACGCCGGTAAATTCCAGAAGCACCTGATTGTCGTTTCTTTGATTTGGGGCGTGTTCTCCGGATTCGAAGCATGGTACTCCCATTACAAGAGCCGCTTCAAGATCTGGGCCCAGTGGACTCCGGTAATTCTTGCGCCGGTGCACGTCGGTGCTTGCATAGCAGGATTACTCAGCGAACGAGCGGCCACCACCGTGCTTCCCGCATCCTCCGCACTTGCGGTGATCGACGGAACAGTAGGTTGGGGATATCACATTCGCGGCATTCTCCGCCGGCCCGGGCACAAGAAGACGTGGCTGTACAACATTCTTTACGGCCCGCCGGTGTTCGCACCGCTGTTGTTTGCGGCGTGTGGCGCATTAGGTCTTCTCGCGAGCCTGTTACGCCGTGAAGGAAGCCCCGAAAGAAAGCAAAGATGAGTAGGTACATACGCGATTCAAAAACGGGAAACCCGATCGCGCCGATGCGGCAGCCGGGCTACTATCCGGGATACAGCACTCTTGAGCAACGTAAGTTTTGGGATGCGACGACGCGCAGAGTGGTTGAACATCGCGTGAACGAAGTTCCGCCCATTCGATTCTTCCTACCGGAAGAGTTGCCCACGATGACTGCAATCGTGAGCCGCATCTTACCGCAAGACGACCGGCTGCCAGAGTGGCAAATCCCGATCTTGAATTACATTGACGAGCGTTTGTTTAAGAACGAGATCGACGGTTATCAATATGAAGACATGCCGTCGGACCGCGATGCCTACCGGTTGGGAATTCGCGCCATCGATGAGACAGCGAAGGCCATGCATGGCGAGGTTTTCGCGCAGTTGAATGCGTTGGAGCAGGATCATGTCTTGAAGTCGATTCATGATGGCGAGAAGCGCGCGGCCGAACATATCTGGGCCAAGATGTCCATCAAACGCTTCTGGGCGCTGCTGGTGCAGGATTGTGTGAAGGCGTATTACGCGCACCCGTGGGCATGGGATGAGATCGGCTATGGAGGCCCGGCGTATCCGCGAGCGTACATGCGTCTTGAAGGCGGCATGCCGGAACCGTGGGAAGTGGACGAGGCCCGGTATCAGTGGGACGCTCCGGCAAACTCTCTGTCAGACGCTCTCGACCCAGGTGACAACACGAGTGAACCGAGCCATCCAGGGCAAGGAGGCACGCATTGAAGGGGCCGCTTTTCGGCGCGTTCGAGCCGCCACACGAAGACAAGAAAATACTCGGACCGCTGCAACGGATCTCACACCACATGCAGAGATTCCGCGAAAGCGAGGCGGTCGATTACGTGATTGTCGGTGTGGGATCGGGCGGCGGCGTGCTGTTACAACGGCTCGCGAAGGCCGGATTCAAAGTAGTTGGTCTTGAAGCCGGACCGTTTTGGGACACAGAGCGCGACTGGGTCAGCGACGAAGCGGGAGCGCACAAACTTTATTGGAACGATCTGCGAATCACGGGCGGTGAGGATCCACTCTCGCTCGGCGAAAACAACAGCGGTAAGGGTGTGGGCGGCGGCTCGGTGCACTGGGCCGCGTTTACGCCGCGATTTCATCCTTCTGATTTCGAGGTCTACACACGCGACGGTCTGGGCGCCGATTGGCCGATTTCGTATTGGGATCTCAAGCCCTATTACGAACTGCTGGAACGTGAGATGCCGGTTGCCGGTCCTGCATACTTTCCCTGGGGCGATCCACATGGATACCCGTATGGACCGCATCCGCTGGGAGGCGTTGGCGATGTGCTCGTCACGGGCTGCACACGGCTTGGCATTCGCGTGTGCGCGGGCGGCCCGGTAGCAATTCTCTCCGGTTCTCGTGGGAATCGCCCGCATTGCATCTATCGCGGTTTCTGTATTCAGGGCTGCAAGGTGGGCGCCAAGGCCAGCACGCTGATCACTCATGTCCCTGAAGCCCTGCGCTACGGGGCTGAAGTGCGAGACCTGTCAATGGTTTTTCGCGTGTCAGTGAAAGACAAAACGCGTGTCGACGGGGTGCATTACTACGACGATCAGGGCCACGAACACTTTCAGCGCGCAAAGGCTGTGGTTGTCTGTGGCTACGCGATTGAGACTCCGCGACTGCTGCTGAATTCCGCATGCCACGGACACGCGCGTGGACTTGCAAATTCGAGCGGCACACTCGGGCACTATCTGATGGCGCAGATTGGTAATGTCGTGATCGGGCGTTTTCCCGATTTGATCCGAATGTATAAAACGCCGCCTGCGCATGCCTTGACAGAAGAATTCTACGAGACTGACTGGCGACGCGGCTTTGCCAGAGGGTTTGCGATTCAAACCGTTGCGCCACTACCGATTGCGTTCGCCAAGCAGATGATGGCCGCGAGGGGTGCCTGGGGATGGGGCATGCGGAGGATCATGATGGATTACAACCATCACGCGACGCTCGGCGTCTTGGGTGAGATCCTGCCGTGGGATGACAATCGTATTGAAATATCCGAACAGCACAAGGATCGATTCGGCATTCCCGTTGCGAAGGTCACCTTCAACATGCATGAGAACGACAAGAAGGTGGCTGAGTTCGGGGTGAAGAAGACGACGGATGTGATGTGGGCGGCGGGTGCAGAAGAGGTGGTGCAGGAAGCGCGCTATGCGCACCTGGTCGGCGCCGCACGCATGGGCAAAACCCCCGAGACATCTGTCACTGACAAATTCGGGCGTACCTGGGACGTTCCGAACCTGTTCATCTGCGATGGCAGTCTGATGCCGACGCAAGGTTCAGCGAATCCCGGCCTTACGATACAGGCGCTTGCAGCACGAACGGCTGACTACCTGATCTCGCAGGGCGACAAGATTTTCATTTCCGGCGAGCGGGATATGACCGAGCCGCCCATACGCAAAAATCTGGCTGTTCGGGATTCGTTCACGAAGGGCGTGCCGCGCGTGTTTGCATAAGTTCTTCGGCTCCCTGCTAGAAGTAGAGCAGGCCAAGATGAAGACGCGAATCGCAGTCGATACCGGTGGAACATTCACCGATTTCGT
>JAFARV010000050.1 GCA_019245255.1 Acidobacteriaceae bacterium
CTCACGAAGGCCCTGCCCAAGATGGCGGACGCGGCCAATTCGAGCCAGTTGAAGCAGGCGTTCCAACAGCATTTCACGCAAACGCAAGGGCACGTTTCACGGCTCGAATCGGTATTTGGCCAGCTCGGCGTGGAACCGAAGCGGGAGACCTGCGACGCCATGAAGGGACTGATTGCCGAAGGCGAGGAGATGATTAGCGCCAAGGGCGATCCGGACGTGAAGGATGCTGCGCTTATCGCCGCGGCGCAGCGGGTCGAGCACTATGAAATTTCCGCATACGGAACGGCGCGTACGTTCGCCCGGCGGCTGGGATTGAACGAAGCCGCGAGTACGCTACAGCAGACACTGAACGAAGAATCGGAGGCCAACGAAAAGCTGACCCGCATTGCAGAGAGTTCAGTAAACGTGCAGGCGGCCTCCCGAGCCGTTTAAATTCTCGAGGGCGGGCGGCCGCCGCCTGCCCTCAACCACCCCCACCCTGTCATCACCAGTTCGTAATCGAGCCATCCGGGCGGAAGTATGTCTGAGCGCGCGCGGTGACCGGTTCGGTGATTTCTTTAATCAGCGTGAGTTGCTTCAGATCAACCGTTACACCCAGACCAGGCCGCTGGTTCGGATACAGCTTGCCATCTTTGAAGTCCAGGCACTCGGGCAAATACGAAAGAGTCTGCCCTTGAAAGTTATACTCCATCAGCAAAGGCCCTGAGAATGTGCCCAGACTGTTCACCAGCGCAGCCGTCGCGATCGGTCCCGTAAAGTGCGGGACCAGGCCTACGAAATGGGTCTCGCACAACGCGGCGATCTTCATCATTTCGGTGATGCCGCCGACGTTCGGTAGGGTTGCACGAACATAGTCGATGTCGTGCGCCTCTATCAGCTTGTTAAAGTCCCAACGATTGCCCCACTCTTCTCCTGCAGCGAGCGGCACGTTCACCTTTCGTCTCAGGATCGGGAGATCCTCCCCGAAGGCTTCCGTACGCACAGGATCTTCGACGAAGTACGGCGCAAGGTCTTGAATTAAATCGCAGCCGCGAATGGCGTCACTCAAATCAAACCGCTGGTGAAAATCGACACACCAGTCGCCGTTCTTTCCCACACCTTCGCGTGCCTCGACGCAGTCGTTATAAAGCTGATTTAACCGCTCGTGAGTGTTGAAGGTTGAGTAAATGGGCAGGTCGCTCGCGCCCATGCGAAAGGCGCGATAACCGGCCTCAACGGTGAGGCGGGCCCTTTCCTTAATGCTCATGCCCGGCTCGACGCCGGGAATCTTACCAGCCGTGTTGTAGCACTCGCAATAGTTCCGGACCATTCCGCCCAGCACGGCGTGCACGGGAAGGTTCAGGGTTTTGCCCTTGATGTCCCACAGTGCCAGGTCGAGCGCGCCAATAGCATCCTCTTTCTCGCGTCCCGGCGGATAGAAGAATGCCCGAGACATGTCCTGCCACAAGCGTTCGATGAATTGAGGATCGCGTCCGATCAGCCGTCCGGCCGACTGCGCCAGGGTGTCCGGCGAGCCGCCTTCACCGATGCCCGTGAGACCCGAATCCGTCTCAAGGGTCACAACCAGATCGCTTTGGTTGAACAGCGGGTTCGGATGCGGAGGCGCGTAGACGCGAACGCGCGTGATTTTGTTCTTCGGCAGAGCCGCGTCGAGATAACGGGAAGCTGCGACGCCGACTGTCGTCAGTCCCGCTGCCGAGCGCAGGAACTGCCTTCGATTCGGCTTAATGGAAAGCATGCTCCCGGCATCATATCTTCACTGCGATGATGCGCAAACGGCGATAATCGGCAAACCATTCACCATCTCGAAAGAGCGTGGGGCGCACACGCTCTACCGCTTCATTCAAGGCTTGCTGGCGCACGTCGGCTGGAAGGGCTTCGAAGTAAAAACCGCTGAACTGGCGAATCCAGTTTTCCATTCCGTGCTCGCCTTCAAGCGGTGTCGGGCGGTCGAAAAGGTGGGCGAAGCGCAGTTCAAAGCCCGCTCCCTCGAGGATTGCCGCGTACTGACCGACAGATGGATAGAAACGCCGTGAAACTGCGGGTGAACCCGAATACTTCTCGATAACTGCATTAATAGCAGTTTCGACCGTCCGCACGTTGCCGCGGCCTCCGAATTCTGCTACTACCCGGCCACCTTTTCGGAGCGCGCTGAACATGGCTTTGGCAACGGCTGTGGCGTCCAGAATCCAGTGCAGCGTGGCGTTCGAAAAAACCGCGTCGAACTCATCGTCGAAAGCCATGCTCGCTGCGTCCTGCAAAACGAAGTGTACGGTCGGGAAGTTCTGCCGCGCCTGCCCGATCATCTCCGGCGAGGCGTCGAGGCCGACAACGCTCGCTCCGTGTTCGGCTATGCGATAGGTGAGGTGCCCGGGCCCGCAGCCGAGATCAAGAATCCGTTCGCCCGGTTTTGGATCGAGCAACTCGACCAGGCTCTCGCCGAAGTGCCAGACGAAGCCATGACGAGCCTCGTACAACTCGGCGTCCCACCTCTGTTTCGGCTGTGTTGAGCTAACCTCCATGCAGTCAATAGACACCCGTTAGCGGAGGGCTGCAACATCTTGAAGCAGTTGAGAGATTTCGTCCTGCTCGCCCAAACTCGAATAGTATCCGCGGATGTAGCCGTTCTTGTCCACAAGGACAAATTTCGTGCTGTGATCTACCTTCCCGATCACATCGCCCAAGTGGAAGGTTGTGTATGCGAGGAGGTGCACCGTTTCCGGAGTACCTGTGAGAAAGACCCACTGTTTGGTCGGCGCCCCAAAGCGGTGAGCAAACTCATTCAACACCGGCGGGGTGTCATGAGCGGGGTCCACGGAAAACGAGACGAGGCGCACGTCCGGATCGTCTTTGAGCTGATCGGCGACGCGCTGCATCCGGGAGCTCATCATCGGGCAGGGCCCAGGACAGTTCGTGTAAATGAAGTCAGCAATCCAGACTTTATCGGCAACTTGGCGGCTGTCGAAAGGCATGCCCTCGGAGTCGGTCATTTGAAACTGCGGAACGCGATCGTACTTGGGAAGTTTGCTAACGCGTCCACCGCAGGCGGAAAGCATCGCAACAGCCATGCTGAGGGTCACATTCAGCGCGCAGAGTGAGAAGCAACGAGCGGACGCCAACGTCACAACCGGCCGGGATCGAGGACCATTAAGCAATAAAGAACCGGAAGATAGACAACCGAAGCAAGCAGGACACGGCGCGCCCGCAGTCTGGTGCGGTCCATCGCAACGCGAATGCCTGAATATAGGAACAAACCACCCAAAGCCGTGGCGCCCACCGTATAGACGACACCCGTCATTCCCAGCCAGTTTGGCAGCAAGCTGATGGGAATGAGCAGCACGGAATAGAGCAGGATCTGCCGGGCGGTCGATTCACCATCGGGCTCCACAACGGGAAGCATTTTGATTCCGGCGCGTGAGTAGTCCTCGCGATACATCCACGCAATCGCGTAAAAGTGCGGGAACTGCCATAGAAAGAGGATCGCGTACAGGACCCAGGCTTCCGCAGTCAAGCGTCCAGCAGCCGCGGCATAGCCGATCAGAGGGGGCATTGCGCCGGGGAACGCGCCGACAGTGGTTGACCACCAGGTCTTCTGCTTAAGCGGTGTGTACAGGAACAGGTAAAGCAGCAGGGTGAGAATGCCCAAGGCCGAGGACAGCCAATTGACGCCAAAACCGAGTTCAACGCCACCGACCACGGCCAACGCCACACCGAACCAGAACGCGTTTACAGGGGACATCCTGCCGGCCGGAAGCGGCCGCATCTGCGTGCGCCGCATGTGGCGATCAGCCTCTCGCTCATACCA
>JAFARV010000104.1 GCA_019245255.1 Acidobacteriaceae bacterium
GCCTTCATCAAACTGAGGTAGAGGAGATCATCCTTGCCACAAACCCGACCGTTGAGGGAGAAGCGACCGCGGTTTATTTGTCCCGGCTTCTGAAGCCGCTGGGGCCGCGAGTGACCCGCATCGCAATGGGCATCCCGGTCGGCAGCGATCTCGAGTTTGCGGACGAAGTGACGATGTCGCGGTCCCTCGAGAATCGGCGCGAGATGTAGAGACGCGCACTAGCCTCTTCGGGCCTGCATTCATGACGTATCTCCTCCTTTGCGTCTGGGTTGCCTGCATTCTGTTTGCGTTCGTCGGATACGGCCGGCTGGTTCTGTGGGCGTGCGATTGGCCACAAACGTCCTTTGGCCTCGCCGGTGCGCTCGGGTGTTCGGTCTTGATCGCAGGCGGCGGGCTCATCAATCTGACCGGGTTCATCAGAGCCCCACTGCTGATTGGTTTGGTCGCTGTCGGCGATTTGTTGGCGCTCGTTTTCGTCCGTTGGCAATTCCGTCGTCTCTCCTTACCGGTTATTGCAGTCGCCGCGTTTGTTGCCATTCCGGTACTGGGCAATGTGCACGCGGATGTGCGGTCGTTCAATATCTACGACGATCTGCCCGCTTATCTCACTCTTCCGGTGGAAACGCTTCAGCTTGGCCGACTGCCGGCCGACCCTTTCAACGAACGGCGGGTGACATCAAGCCTGGGCGCCCCTTACTTCCTACAGGCATTCGTACTGCCTTTCGGCAATGTGACGAGCATTCGCGCAGTGGACGTCTCTATCGGCTGGATCTTGTATACGACGGCCTTATTCGCGGTGATTCGATCTTTGGGTCTCTCGATCCGTGCTGCGTGCGCGATTATTGCTCTGACTCTGATTGCGCCTGTTTACCGCATCAATGCGACATTCGTCGTCCTACCGGCAGCACTGTTCACGGCCTTGTTTCTGGTAGTGCTGACGCCCCGGCCCGGTTTGCGCCGTGGCCTGCTGCTCGGATTGCTTGTGGGAGCAATATCGACTCTCAAATCGAACTATATTCCTCCGGCACTTGCCATCTGCGGCCTGTATTTCGCGATCGAAGTCTTCCGAGCAGCGCGCGCGACCTTGCTTGAGTTCTGCGCCTTCGCCGCCTCAGTCACAGCGGTTGTCCTGCCATGGATGATCGACTTGAAGCAGGCCGAAGGCACGTATCTGTTTCCTGTTCTTGGACTCGGTTACGATGCCAGCGCGTACGGAATCATGCCTTTGCCTAGCGGTGTGCATCACTGGATCAATTTTGCGAATGTCTGGGTATGGATTACGGCTGGCGCTTACTCGCTGCCGTATCTGGCCGCCTTGGTCCTCGCCGCAACTTCGATCCGTAAAAAGGTCGAGAACGGGTTTACCACCGCGCTGATCGCTTTCCTCGGCGGGACGACGGTTGCGATTCCAATGCTCGCGTCATCGACGGGCGGAGAGTCTTTAGGGCGGTACAGTCTGCCCTTTCAGGTCCCGGCGCTCCTGATTTTCTGCGGCTTCCTCCTGAGGTGGCGTAGGCATTGGCCTCAACCACGCCGCGCTTGGACCATCGGCGCTATGGTAGCGTGCGGTTCGGTTCTGTGCCTAGCGGCGTTGTTTGGTATCGCACATGGGCAGTATCGGACTTACCTTGAGGATGCACGTGTGCTGACCCCGCGCCCCGATGCATGGTTCGACGTGAATACCGAACGACAGCGGGTACAAAACTTGCAAAAAGCAGTTCCGCCCGGACAGCGGATACTTGCTCGCTTATTTGTCTCATTTCCATTCGATTTCCGACGTAATCCGGTATTAATTGCCGACTATCCCGGTATGGCTGGGCTAATGCCCGGTATGCCGGTGGACGGCCCGGACACATTACGGGCCTATTTACTGGCAAATGGAATCCGCTATCTCGCTTATGACTATCGACGTACCCGGTTTCCAGACGACGACCCTCAAACGACGCTATGGGAGACAATTCGGCAGCCGTACCTGTACGGGCGTCACCGCTGGCTATACACCCAGGTAAAGCTTGCTAACTCAGAACAGCGGGCATTCGCCGCCCTTGGTAGGTCCCGCGTTCACCTTTTTGACGACGGCACGGCCTTTCTTCTTGACTTAGCTTCCGAACGAAGCTACGACGGCGACCGAGCGCAATTTGAACGCTCGCAGGAAATGCGATCGCCTGGTGGAAGTTTCCGCGGACCAGGTTAATGCACAGCCTGACTGACGACTGGCTGTGAAAAGGAGTTCGAACGCCTGTGCGGGCCGCCTCCGGAATGAAAATTATCCGGAAGTGTGGCGGTGTAGAACCAAAAGTCCTCAATCGCACGGATTATGTGGATATACTCGTTCAGGTCATTCGGCTTCGTTATGTAGCAGTTCGCATTCAGCGCGTATGCTTCATTTATGTCGTCATCCGCCCTGGAACTTGTCATCACGATTACGGGAATCTGCTTCAGATTCGACGACGACTTTAGCTCTGACAGCACCTCGCGACCGTTTTTCCGGGGAAGATTAAGATCCAGCAACACTATGTCGGGCCGGCTTGCCATACCAAACTCGGCTTGATGGAGGTAGTCCATTGCTTCAACTCCATCGCGTGCGACCGAAAGCTCCACCGGTACTCCGGTTTCTTTTAGTGCTTCGCGTACCAGGCGTACGTCGCTCGCAGTGTCTTCCACTAACAGAAGCCGGAGTGTCTTCATGCTCTAAATTCCCAATTTTTCGCTTGCAAGTTGTGAGCCAACTCGTCAGAAACGCCAGAAAGTGAAGGTTTTTTAGCCGAGATTGTTAACAGAAATACAAAGGGTAGGTAAAGATTGGCCTCCGCAAGTTACCGGATGAGCAAAAACTTCGCTAGGCGACACAAACGTGCGCGCGGGTGTCCCGAATTGACATCGCGCTAAGCCTTTTCCTATCATTGACATTGCCGCCCAGATACCCTTTCGTAAAGCGTAGAGCCTGGCTGGCATTCGACGCGTGTCCGTGTTTGGGGAGGCTGCTTGATCAAACTTGACATCATCAACGAGGTCGTGAATCGGACGGGTATCACAAAGACCAAAGCGGAGGCGGCTGTCGAAACCGTGTTTGAGACCATGAAAAAGGCCCTTGCGGACGGGGACCGGATCGAGTTGCGCGGGTTCGGCATCTTCAATGTGCGGCCCCGGAAAACCGGTATAGGACGCAACCCCAGGACTGGAGCCGAGGTTGCGATACCGCCCGGAAAAGCGGTTCGCTTCAAGCCGGGCAAGGAACTGCAGACCTTGCAGTAGCAGATGTGGCTTATTCGAGCCTGGAAATTCTAAAACCCTTTACTCTGAGGCAACGCGAGACCGGGTGGCGGACCGGTCGCTGGTTGGCGCACCTGACGCTTTTTGGTCTCACGTTCCTCACCACTACGGCTTTTGGATGCTCAGTCATGGAAAGTTTCCAGGCTGGTCGGAGTCTAAGCGTGGACTACCTCTTCGATGGTTATGTTCGCCTGTTTCATCTGGATCCGGCCTTCTGGACGGGTCTTTACTTCGCGCTACCGCTGCTCCTGATCCTCCTCGCTCACGAGTTTGGCCACTTTTTCGCGTGCCGCTCCAGCCGCGTGGACTCGACGCTTCCGTTCTTCCTTCCCTCGCCCCTGTTGCTCGGCACCTTTGGAGCGTTCATTCGTATCCGGTCGCCGATTTACAGCCGTAAGGTGCTGCTGAATATAGGAATTTCCGGTCCGCTGGCAGGCTTCTGCGTTCTCCTGCCGTTCCTGATTGCGGGCGCTTACTTGTCGCGGTTTTCCTCGCAACCGGTACCCGCCGATAACTTCGTGTTCGGCATGCCCCTCGTCATGCGGATCGCCATGCTAATCTGCAGAGGCATCCCAAGCGCTCAAATTATCTTTCACCCGTTTGCCATGGCGGCGTGGGCAGGGCTGCTGGCAACAGCAATGAACCTCCTTCCCATAGGTCAGTTGGACGGCGGCCACGTGCTCTATGCTGTAGCTGGCGAGCGATGGCATCGCCTGATTTCAACCTTCACAATAGGTGTTCTCGTGTTGCTCGGATTTGCGTACCGCGCGTGGTGGGGATGGGCTGTGCTGATGTTCCTCTTTGGACGGCGTCATCCTCTGGTCTACGACACTACGCCGGTTCGCAGGCCGCAGGCGCTGCTGGCACTTGCCGGGCTCTGTGTATTGGCCGTCTCGCTCGCTGTCGTTCCGGTCTCGATCAGATGAGCGGGGCGGTGATACGGATCACAGCAACTATCATCACTTTCAATGAAGAGCGAAACGTAGCGCGGGTCATTGAGAGCCTGCGCTGTTGCGACGAAATTCTCGTGCTGGATAGCGGTTCAAACGATCGTACGGTTGAAATCGCGACTAAGCTAGGTGCGCGCGTCGTCGAAGCCTCATGGCACGGCTATGCCGCACAGAAGAACATCGCGACGGAGTTGGCAGCGAACGATTGGATCCTGGCGTTGGACGCCGATGAAAGCCTCAGCGAAGCGCTCGAGGCGGAGATATGGCAGATCAAGAAAACCGGTCCGCAGTATGACGGTTACACGGTTCCGCGTCTGGCGCAATATCTTGGACGCTGGATCCTGCACAGCGGATGGTATCCCGACCGCAAGGTGAGGCTTTTCGACAGGAGGAAGGCGAAATGGGTCGGTCAATTCGTGCATGAGTCTGTTGTCGTTCATGGCAGTGTCGGGCACCTCAAGTCGAACGTGTTGCACTTTACATGCAACTCGCTCTCCGAGCATCTACGATCCATGGACGGGTACACGACGCTTGCGGCACAGGACATCGTTGCGCGAGGGAAGTCGGTCTCCTATGCCCGCCTCCTTTTCGATCCAGCGTGGACCTTTATCCAAACCTATTTCCTGAAACAGGGATTTTTGGACGGTGTTGAAGGCCTGGCGATTGCGTATATGGCCGCCCTGTACAATTTCATCAAGTACGCCAAAGCGCGGGACATGAGCCCGGGGCGGAAAGAATAGTGTTCAGGCTTCGCGTGCTCCACATCGACACCGGCACCGAGATGCGAGGCGGCCAATACCAGGTTTTGTTACTCATGAAGGCCCTACGCGAGGCCGGTGATTCGCAGGTTTTCTTGGGGCGGCCGAAAACCGAACTCTGGCGGCAGGCAGCCGACGCCGGGTTTGCCGTGCATCGCGCCAGCCTCGCTAACGTCTGGAGGCGCTCTAAGCGGGTCGACGTAGTGCACGCACATGACGCTCGCGCGCACACTTTGGCAGCCATCGCAAGCCGCAAGCCGATCGTAGTGTCTCGCCGCGTCGCCTTTCCTGTCGGGAAATCCGTCGGTTCACGCTGGAAGTACGGCCGCGCCACTCGATATATTGCCGTGTCACAGGCTGTTTCAGAGCAATTGCAGGCGGCGGGTGTGAATAAAGACAAGATCGACGTGGTTTACGATGCGGTCGACACTGCGGCCGGCGAGGCCGACTGGTCTCCCGAGCATCCAGCCGTCGCACTCGCGACCGATGATCCCCAAAAAGGTAGAGATCTGGTCGAGCGCGCAGCACGCCAATCGGGAATTCATGTGATCTTCTCTGAGAGCCTGATCGAAGATCTGAGGCGGGCTTCACTCTTCGTATATATCAGCCGTGACGAGGGTCTCGGTTCAGCGGCATTAATCGCCATGAGCATGGGTGTTCCGGTGATTGCGAGCCGGATCGGGGGACTTACCGAAGCCGTAGCGGACGGTGTCTCTGGTCTGCTCGTGAACAACGACGCCACCGAGATCGCTGTCGCCATGCGAAAGGTTCTCGGTGACCGAAAGTTCGCACTACGGCTGATCGAAGCGGCAAAGCAGCGAGTGGCAGAGCGGTTCACCAAGGACCGGCTTGTGGAACGCACCGTGTCGGCCTATGCGAGAGCCATTGCCTCCTGAATGGCGGATTTATTACGCCGCGGCCGCCGCAATCTTCGGACTCCTTATCGGAAGTTTCCTGAACGTCTGCATCTACCGGGTCCCTCGCGATCTTTCAATTGTTTTTCCTCGCTCGTTTTGTCCGGAATGTGGCACGCCGATCGCCTGGTATGACAATGTTCCGCTCCTGAGTTTTCTGCTGCTCGGCGGACGCTGCCGGAAGTGCCGCAATACAATCGGACTGAGGTATCCGGCCGTCGAGTTCACAACAGGGATCCTCCTAGCTTCGGTCGCAGTTGTGTACGGCTGGTCCGGCGCTGCATTGAAATGGGCAGTATTCGAATGCATTGCTGTCGTTCTGTTCTGGACCGATATC
>JAFARV010000161.1 GCA_019245255.1 Acidobacteriaceae bacterium
AAGGCGGAGCGCCGCAAACAGCAACGTCAAAATGAAATTGGCTTTGAACGGCAAAAACAGGCCGAGGCGAACGAGGCCCGCAAACAAGCGGCAGAAATCCGGAAGCAGGCTGACGAATCGCGCAAAGTAGCGGCCGAAACCCGCAAACAGGAGCTCCACGAAATTCGGCTTCGTACGGCAAATGCCAAAATCGCCGCACTGTTAACCAAAAATACTGCACCGCTACATTCAAGCGGAGCCGCGAGCGTGAGCGAGCACAACAGAACCGAATCCGCGGCAGCTAACCGCTAAAAGCCAACAGCTAAAAGCTCTCAGCTAATCGCTGAAAGCTGACCCCTAACTGATATGTGCTAGAAATCTGATACGCTCGTCTCTAACTGTCCCTGTTGACCGGCTGTCACGTCGACGGCTTGAAAACAAATTCAACTACTTTGGGGGACGACTATGAGAAAGTCTTTATTCATCACGGCGGTTCTGGCGTTTACGGCGGTTTTTGCACAGGACGCGATCGCGCAGGACGCCACTGGTAAGGTCGCTGGTTTAATCACGGACCCGTCTGGGGCCGGCGTAGCTGGCGCCCAGGTCACCGTGACCAATCTCGGCACGAGTGTCGCCAAAACGGCTGAAACCGATGCGCATGGTTTCTATCAGGTGATTAATGTGCCGATAGGCGATTATGAGGTCGCCGCCGAAGCTCCCGGCTTTTCGCACGTGGTTTCGACCGGCAAAAACCACCTCGAGATCAATCAGACGCTGCGCATCGATCTCCAACTCCCGCTTGGTAGCGTCAATCAGACCATACAGGTCGAATCGCAAGCCAGTACGGTCGAGACGGAAAATCAGACCATCGGCGCCACCGTTACCGGGCGCGCCATCTACGAGCTGCCCTTGAACGGCCGAAACGCTCTGGACCTTCTGCAAACGCAGCCTGGCGTTACGCCTGGCAACCCGGATAACACCAGTGGCGGAGTCAATTACAGCATCGGCGGAGGCCGAACCGATTCCATCACTTTCCTGCTCGATGGCGGTAACAATAACAATCTGCTGAGTAACTCTTACGTCGCCAATCCAAATCCCGACGCGCTCGCTGAGTTTAGAATTCTCGAGAGTAACTACAGCGCTGAGTATGGCCGCAATTCGGGGGGCATCGTCAGTGAGGTAACTAAGAGCGGCACCAATTCGTTCCACGGTACGGCATACGATTATGTGCGAAACGATGCGCTCGACGCCAATAACTTCTTCAACAATGAAGCTGGCCAGCCGCGCGACATCTTGAAACGCAACCAGTTTGGCGGCACCGTCGGCGGTCCCATCCGCAAAAACACCCTGTTCTTTTTCTTCTCTTACGAAGGCCAGCGGCAAAGCTCGGTATCGAGCGAGGGGAACGTCACTGTTTATACTCCCGCCGAACTGCAGGGCGATTTTTCGCATGCTCCTCCGGCCGACCAGCAGGCTGTCGCCAGTTTCTTGCTGAGCAACCCTTCCTTTCAATCGAATCCCACGCTCGCGGCCCAGGGCATCATCGACCCGTCCAAGATCGATCCGGTAGCGCAAGCCTACATCAAAGCCGGACTCCTCCCCGTATCATCCACGGGTGTCCTGTTTTCACAAGCCGGAGCACAGGACAACTACGATGAGTACCTCGGGCGCTTCGACTTCAACATCACTTCCAAGGACACCCTGAGTGGAACGTTTACGGCCCACAACGAGACCAGGCTGGAACCGTTGTTCACCTTTAGTAGTTTGTTGGGCGCAAACGTACCGGGCTTTCCCGATCACCGCATTCTCGGAACCTATTTTGGCGGTATAACCTACACTCACCTCTTCACTCCTACTCTCATCAATGAATTGCGCGTAAATGCGCAACGCAATAACTTACTTTCCTATCAGCCGGCCAAGTCGCTGCCCACATCCAATCAGCTTGGGATCCAGATAACGCCCGATCAGGCAACAGGACCGACAATCCTGGGATTCCAGGCGAGTGCAACTCAAATCGGCTTCAGTCCAAACGGGCCAACTCACCTCATCGACAACACCTATGCGCTCACCGATAACTTGTCTTGGGTGAAAGGTGCTCACACCATGAAGTTCGGTTTCTACTTTTCGCCGTATCAAGACAACACGGTCTACGACTACTACATCAACGGCGAATTCTTCTTCTATGGTCCTGGCGGCATCGGCAGTAGCTTCGATCTCGCAAACTTCATCATGGGCTTGCCAGACGAATATCTGGAATTTCCGAGAGCTCCTTCGAACATCCGCTCTAAATCCTACGCTGGTTTCGCGCAGGATGATTGGAAAATCCGTCGCAATTTCACCCTCAGTCTCGGACTGCGTTACGAATACGCGCAGCCCAAGTTCGACACTCAGGGGCGTTCGTTTTCTTTTATTCCAGGCCTGCAGTCGACGCGCTTCCCCGGCGCCCCGACAGACCTTGTGTTCCCTGGAGATCCCGGTGCTCCGCGCGGGGCGAATTTCCCTGATAAAAACGACTTTGGCCCGCGGCTTGGCTTCGCTTGGGATGTTCTTGGCAACGGCAAGACCAGCATTCGCGGCGGCGCGGGTCTGTTCTACGACGTCCTGAAGGCCGAGGATAACCTGCAGTTTAACGGGCAAGCTCCGTTCTTTGGCTTCACCGATTTCAATTTTCCTGCCCCAACTGGTGCGTTGCCCGGTTATCTTGAGCAGCCCTTCCAATCTGCCGGTATTGTCAACCCGTTTCCGTCCAAACCGCCTTCTCCCAATCTGGATTTCAACGCAGCAGGCTTCCTTCCTATCGGCGGGAGCGGGGTCTACTTTGTCGATCCACACCTGCGGACCCCATACGTCTGGCAATACAATCTGTCCCTTCAGCACGAGCTCGCCTCCGGCTTAGTTACCGAACTTGGTTACGTAGGTAACAGCGCGCACAAGCTTACTCTCTTGGTCGATTCGAATCCGTTTTCTCCCGGAAGCAATACTCGAATCTTTGGCAGTAACTTCAGCTATCTTGATACCTTCGAGAACGTCGGCAAATCGAACTACAACGCTCTGCAAGCCAGCTTGACCAAGCGGACGACAGACAATCGCTTCTTTGGCGGAGCTTTCTTTACCGTGGCTTACACCTGGTCGCATGAAATCGATAACGGCTCCGGCTTTCGTGAAAGAAACTCTCTTGTTCCGTACTGGGATCATGACGCCTTTCGCGCCAGCGGGGACTTTGACGTTCGACAGGTGTTCACTGTGTCTGGCGGCTGGGATCTTCCCTTCGATAAGGCATGGAGTTCCGGACCTCGCTGGCTAACGCGCGGTTGGAGCCTCTATCCGATATTCACCTGGCGTACGGGTTTCCCGCTCGACGTGCTCGCTGGACTCAATACACACAACGGGGATCCTGGGCCCGCGGGTGATGGGCAGGCGGCAGCGGTTCACGCTGATCTGGTCGGGAATGC
>JAFARV010000257.1 GCA_019245255.1 Acidobacteriaceae bacterium
CGCGGAGTTTGGCTTCGAGCTTCACCACCTCGTCTTCGACGATGGCCTCGGCTTGCGCCGCAACGTCCAGCCTGGTTTTCAGGTTACGGGCAGCTACGGCCTGCAGATCGTCGATGTCATAGAGGAAGGCATGTTCCACACGATTGACGGCCGGATCGACGTTCCGCGGCACGGCGATATCGATCAGGAACATCGGTTCATTGCGGCGTGCATCGATTGCACGCTCGACTATATCCGGTGTAAGAACAAACCCCGGCGCGGCGGACGAGGTAATGACAATGTCGAGTTCGGGCAGCCGGCGCTCAAATGAATCGTATGGGACGACCTCGCCACGAAACATCTCTGCAAGCTCGTATGCGCGCGCAGGCGTCCGGTTAGTAATAAGGATATGCTCGGCGCCAGCACGCAGAAGGTGGCGCGCTGTTGACTCCGACATCTTCCCCGCGCCGATAATCAGAACCTTCTTTTTTTTGAGCGAGCCGAAAATTTCGCGGGCCAGTTCCACCGCGGCGTAGCTGACCGATACTGCGCTCTGGCCGATTTCCGTTTCCGTTCGGATACGCTTCGCAACAGAGAAGGCGCGGGTCAATACCGTTTCGAGAACCGTTCCAATGGCGCCGTGCTCGCGAGCGTGAGCATACGCCTGCTTCAGTTGGCCAAGTATCTGAGGCTCGCCGACGATCATCGAATCCAGGCTTGCGGCCACGCGGAAGAGATGCCGGATCGCATCGTGCTGCTCATAAACATACAGGTGCGGCCGGATCGCTTCGGCCGTAAGCTCGTGACGGGGAGTCAGCAGGCAGTCGAGCAGACCATCAACGTCCAGCGCGTCGTCCGCGGCGGTCAACACCTCAACGCGGTTACACGTGGAGAGGATAAGAGCTTCCACCGCCCCGCGAGCCTGAACATTGCTCAGCGCGACTGGGATTTCTTCCGTGTGGAAGGCAATCTTCTCACGCAGGCTAACCGGCGCCGTGCGGTGATTGATGCCCGCCAACACGAGCTTCATCGCGTGAGTCCGCTCCCCAGACTAACGTGAGTCGCCCAAGTAATCATGGAGCAGGCGAGCACACTGACGGCAAGCCACGCCATGCGCCGGCCTCGCCATCCGGCCGATACCCGGAGGAAAATCATCGCCAGGTAGAAGGCCCACGTAAACAGGAAAAATGCAATCTTCGGGTCGGAGATCCAGCGCGTCCCGCTTTCGATGAACGCCCAGATGATACCGGTCACCGTGCCCGCAGTAATGAAAACGAAACCGATGTTCATCGACTGCGTGATCAAACGATCGAGAGTTGCCAAAGGCGGGAGCCGGTTCGAGGAGCGGACCATTTCCTTCCTCTTTAGATGGCGCTCCTGCAATAGATAGTAAATCGATGCTACCGCCGAAAGCACAAGTGCGGCATACCCGATCAGCACGGTGGTGACGTGAATTACTAACCAGGTGTTGCGCACAACCGGATTACTCCAGGGCGCGACCGGAAATTCCGTTGCGGCGATCAGAGTCATGAAGAAGACCAGCGGAAAGAGACAGACGCTGAAGACTGCTATGTGGTAGTAGCTGTACGCAACCAGAAACGCTAGCGCAATCAGGAACGCGCACAGCGAGCTTGTCTGGTAGAAGTTGCCCAGCGGCAGGTGCCCCGTCGATGCGCCGAACTCGACGATAGAAACAAACTGAAACAGCGCCCCGGCCCCGAATGCGATCAATGCCGGTCTGAATAGACGGGTGCTCTTAAGAAAAAGATAAAGCAGAGCGTACAGCAATCCGCACGAGTAGAGGGCGGCGGCCGTCCGCAGCCATACAACACTCATAGCGGGGGCTCTCTTCCAGTATAGGTTTCCATTAACCCTGACCTGATTGGCTGACCGAGACCGGGCCGAACCAGATCCCCTTTAAAGTTCTGTTCCAGACCGCGCCGGTGCGGCTTCGCTCCTCCAGCGTCGTGAATTGGTAATCGTACGACAGAATCCGAATGAATTTTGGAGGCTTAGAAAACGGCACTTTGTCGAGCAGTCCAAGGACGGCACGGTCTCCAGTCAACAGCCTGTAAACAACACCGCCGACCCACGTGTTTCCCTGGTAGCTGCCCAACGCGGCGAACCACATCTGCCAATCGAGACGTGGCTGGTAGGGCGCAACAATCGGCAAGCGGCGATTGACCGGGCCCGGTTTGTAGGGAAACACATACTCGCTCCAATTCACCAGGTCATCGGACCCTTCGATCACAAGTTCGGGCCGCGTGGTCGTCATCACCGCGAACAGGCCGTAAGTGTTGACGATTTCAAACGGGGCCAAGGCGGTGATGAGAGTGTTCGGCGTGCGGCTGAATGGGGATTCAAACATCTGCACCAGTTCAATTGCTCCGATGGCAATCAGCAACGCAACCGCAGCTGACGCAAATATACGCATATCGGGCCAACGCAGACGGACTCCGCGCTTCACAAATCGTGCAAGCAACCGGTCGTCAAGCGCCCAGATGCACAGAGCTAACGTCAGCAGGTTGAAAAAGGCGTAATTGCCCGTGAGCATAATGACAATCTGCAGAAAAGCAATCAACCCGGCGCCAATCATGCGCACCAGGCGTGGACCGAACAAGAGAAGCGGCGCGCCGAGTTCAATCGAAAATGTCGCTACCGTCATCGCATCCAGGACGGAGGGGGGCAGCCGGTGTACGTAATAGGCGATCGGATCGGGTAGCGGCTGCGTCAAAAAATGAAACCGCAGGGCATGCAGGCTCCGCCAGTTAGGGTCGTGCGAGGTGAGCTTCACCACTCCGGATTCGAACATCAACCGGAACAACAGAAAGCGGAACGCGTATCCTGTCAGCGGAACACCTGCGAATAAAGCGAGAAAGCCTGCCTCAAGCAGCAGCGCATCCCATTGGAAATTGCTGAACGGCTGTCCGACGACCGCGATCGACAGATACAAAACCCAGGCAAACACAGCCGCAACCCGGACAAAATAACCGCTAATCATTACGACCGCGAAAATGCAACCGGCCACGCACGCGCTTATCAGCGCGGTATCTGAAATTCCGAACAGAAACAAAGTCGGAAACTGCAACATGACGTGAAACCCTTGCGCGCGCACCGCCGTCAAAATCTCCGCTGCGGGAGCGATACCGTGCGAACCTACAAGAGCGACAATTTGCGGCCAGAACGAAGCAAAGCTGCAGAGATAAATCAACCCGAGAAGCCGGAAAAAAACGGCGCTTGTCAGCTCAAAACCCGAACCGGTTATGAGGCGACGGAGAATGGAGCGGTCGAAGGCCGGTTTGGAGAACACAGTCAGTTGTATTCTTCCAGATGATCATGTGGCGAACGTTTTTT
Organism: Acidobacteriaceae bacterium; assembly: GCA_019245255.1. Taxonomy (GTDB): domain Bacteria; phylum Acidobacteriota; class Terriglobia; order Bryobacterales; family Bryobacteraceae; genus Bog-105. Next base: position 3,334 of record JAFARV010000257.1, read on the forward strand.
GCTGTGGCACTTTGCGGGATTGCATTCGGTCAGGCGACACCGCCTCAGAGCCACCGAGTCTCAGGCACGGTCGTGAACTCAGCAACCGGCGAACCGGTGCGCAAAGCTCTGGTCACCTTGCCGGCGTCCGATGGCCAGCACACCGCCTTTACCGACGCGAGCGGGCAGTTCCAACTCGATAACATTCCGGACGGGCAGTATCAGATTCAGTGTCAGAAGCCGGGGTTCTTCGGGCCGAACGAGAGAATGATAAATCGGTGGAATCCCGCAGAACAGATCACGGTCTCTGCGACAGCCACTCCGGTAACGTTGAAGCTGGCTCCAGCGGCCTCGATTCAGGGACGCGTTGTCGATCAGGACGGCGAGCCGGTGGAGGGCATGACGTTACGGCTTTTTGCAACCACATTGGTGGAAGGCCGCAAACGCCTGACGACGAATGGCTGGACACCGACTGACGAGGATGGCGCGTATGAGTTTGGCAATCTGGCTCCGGGCAGTTATCAGCTTCAAATGGGGATGCGCCGGGCGTTCGAGTTTGGCGCGCCCACTGCGCAATCCAGTATTCGCCCTGAAGCTTACCCGGAACGCTTCTATCCCGATTCTCCAGACGCTGCATCGGCGCAGCCCATTCTGCTAGGGCCTGGCCAAACCGCCCGGGCGGACTTCACTGCAAAGCTGGTGCCCGCATTCCGTATCCAGGGCACCGTCTCGCCGGTTGGGCAGGGAGCGAGAATTGGTTTGGAAACGCCGGATGGGGACAACGCCGGATTCTTCATCCGGGCCA
>JAFARV010000440.1 GCA_019245255.1 Acidobacteriaceae bacterium
GTGGGATTGGAACGCCCGTCCGGGGCAAGGGATCGCAACGTGGAGAGCAGGACCTGGCTGTAGTGTTCAATCGGCCTCACCTGGTACATACGAAATAAAGAAGAGAACGTCTGCTTCATCACCTTGCGGCTGGTCAACATGTAGGAAACGCCGCTAGGGACGCGCAGATTATCTTCGAGGACGACAAATCTGCCATCCTTTGTACGGATCAGGTCGGTCCCGCAAATGCTGACGTACACGTCCCGCGGAACTCTGATGCCGCGCATCTGGCGCCGGAACTGCTTGCAGGTGTAAATTATCTCGCCTGGAATTACCCGGTCGGAGATAATCCGGCGCTCGTGATACAGGTCCTTCAGAAAGAGGTTTAAAGCGATGATTCGCTGAGTAAGGCCGCGCTCAATGATTTCCCATTCCGAGTGCGGAATGATGCGCGGGACCAGGTCGTGAGGAAAAATGCGCTCAGTTCCCTCCTCGCGCCCGTATACCGTGAACGTGATGCCCTGGTTAAAGAACGACAGATCGGCCTGCTGCTTTGTAGATTGCAGTTCCGAGCTGGACATACTTAACAACTGCGAGAGCAGATGACGGTAGTGGCTTCGAGCCTGGCCGTCACCGGCGAACATCTCATCGAATGCTTCGCCCAAGAAGTACGAGCGGAATGGATCTGGACGTAAGTGCTCAGAAATGTGAGCAAGTGCTGCCATGTCGAAATCCCCTCTCACCGGAGGCTCTTCGACGTGGAACAGGTCCGGGGATACGAACCGTTTTGAATTCCTACTGTAACAAAACCTCAGTGAGAGCGCGGTGCACCGGTTGTTAGATTGAGAGCGTGCTCGACCGCAGCGCCAGCGCCATGGCGCAGATGATTCGGCGCGGGGAGATCTCTTCGTATGAGTTGGTTTCCGCCCACCTCGATCACATTGCAAGGATCAATCCGAAGCTAAATGCGGTGGTCCATTGGATGGCAGACCGTGCGTTGCAAGAGGCGGCGGCCGCCGATAGAAAGCTGCAGCAGAAGGGAGATTGCGGACCGCTGCAGGGCGTGCCCTTCTCGATCAAGGATTCGATTGATGTGCGCGAGACGCCGTGTACGGCAGGAACATTGGGCCGAAAACATGCCCCGTGCGCGCATGAGGACGCCACGGTCGTCGCACGGCTTCGGGCCGCGGGCGGGATCCCGATTGTAAAGACAAATTTGCCCGAGCTGTTGTTTGCGTTCGAGACCGACAACCTGATCTTCGGGCGCACCAACAATCCCTACGACTTGTCGAGAACATGTGGAGGCAGCAGCGGGGGTGAAGCGGCGTTGATTGCGGCGTGTGGCTCGCCAATGGGACTGGGCAGCGATTGTTTCGGCAGTGTCAGAGTCCCTGCTGCATTCTGTGGAATCGCAAGTATCAAACCGACCAGCGGACGTTTGCCGAGAACTGGGCATGTGCCGCCCGCAGGCGGCTGGATTGAGCAGTTCTGGCAGATTGGCCCAATGGCGCGACGTGCGGAGGATCTTGCCTTGGCGCTGAGCGTAATGGCGGGTGCGGATGGCCGGGATTGGACGGCGCCTCCGGTTCTGCTCGACGAATCGCGGGAAATGCATGCGTTACGAGTTGCGTTCTTCACCTACAACGGTGTTGTTCGATGCTCGGCTGAGGTCGAAGCTGTGGTCCGAAGCACGGCCCGCGTGCTAGAGTACGCGGGAATGCGTGTCGAAGAAGCGGTTCCGCCTTGCATAAACCAGGCCTACGAACTTGAACTCGCGATTATCGGAGCGGACGGAGTCGAAGGCATTGACGCTTATTTGAATGAGATCGGAAGCGCCAGCGTTCATCCGCTGCTCAAGAACTTCACCGACCGCATGCGGCCGTTTCGCGCTACGGCCGGAGAGCTTGCCTCACGATGGGCACGTTGGGATGAATTCCGGGCCGCAATACTCCGGTTCTTCGATTCCTATGATGTGGTGCTTTGCCCCGTCTATACACAGCCTGCGCTTCTGCACGGTGAGTCGATGAAGGATGACAACTTCGCCGGTTTCGGCTACACGATGGCCTGGAATGTGGCCGGGTTCCCGGCCGCCACAGTACGGGCAGGAAATGCGGGGCGTCTGCCACTGAACGTGCAAGTGGCCGCACGTCCATGGCACGACAGGACTGCCATCGAAGTATGCCGGGTGATCGAGCGCGAACTGGGTGGCTGGCAGCCTGCGCCGCTCATCGGGTAGGTTAGCGAAGCTAAGCTAGACGGGCTTTTGAGCGAATTCGAAGCCGACGTACTGCACTTCTTCTTCGAGGTCGAATCCAAAGCGAACGCGGACGCGGCGCTTCAGTTCCTTGATGATTGTGACGAGGTCGGAGGCGCTTCCGGAACCATCGTTGTAAATGAGATTGGCATGATATGCGGCAACCTGGATGTCGCCGAGGCGCATTCCTTTTGCGTCAGTCTGTTCCAGAAACCAGGCTGAGGGCACTTTGCCCTCTCGAACCAGATTTGGGGGGACCTGGGCCCGCGCGGACGCCGGCAACTCAGCAAACATCAGGTTTTTAAAGATGCTTCCCGCGCACTTCATGGCAGGCGGGTACTTTTTGTCGCGAATACCGCGGATTTCCGCTGCCGCCGCGGCGAGTTTCCCGGTTTCACCGAACGGCAAGCGCAATTTGGCAGAGAGGATGATCCAGTCCTTGTTCCGCTTAAAGATACTCTCGCGGTAGGTAAAGCGGCACTCAGAATTATTGAATGTTCGAACACCTTCGCCGTCGGTGAACTCGATTTCCTGAATGAACTCTTGAATCGAATGGCCGTAAGCACCAGCGTTGCCGTAGATCGCGCCGCCGACGTAGCCCGGAATCCCGGTCATCGTGTGCATACCCTCCAGGCCTGCCGAGATGGTGAAGTCTACAAGATCTTGCAGGACCGCCCCTGCCTGCACATGGACAACGTCACTATCCCGGCGGATCTCGGAGCCGGTGTAACGAAGGACAATGCCGTCAAAGCCGCTATCGGCAACGACGAGGTTGGTCCCGCCGCCGATGACAATTCGCGGTAACGCAAGCGAGCGAGCCACGTGCAGTGCGCGGATGAACGCATCGCGGTTTGCAGTGTCCGCCAGCAACGCTGCGGGACCGCCGATAGCAAAGCGGGTGTACCTCGAAAGCGGAGCACCGGGGATGAGGAGCAAGTCCGGAATGGCGGCCAGCCGCTCCTCGACCGTCGAAAGGAAAGGCATTCGTCAACGATTATAGGTTGCGGGGACTATAACTTACGCAGCCAACCTGTTAGCATAAGGGATTGCTAACCGGCCTTGCCGCTGACGGCGGTGGAACCGTGTTGGTGTGCTTGCACGTCCCGAATGCGGATGAAGTTTTTTCTCGATACTGCCAACCTAGACGAGCTTGATCGGGCACTTGCCTGGGGAATCATCGACGGCGTCACGACGAATCCCACCCTGATTGCGAAGGAAGGCATCGCCATGTGCGAACAGCTTCGCCGGATCTGTGAACGGACCGATGGTGATGTTAGTGCTCCCGTCATTTCGAGCGTCTCGCGCGACATGGTGCACGAAGGACGGGAACTCGCAAGCCTTCACGGCAATATCGTTATTAAGGTGCCGATGACAGAGGAAGGGATCAAGGCGGTCTCGGCGCTCCGGAGTGACGGAATACGGACGAACGTTACGTTGTGTTTCACAGCGGCGCAGGCGTTGATAGCAGCCAAGTCCGGCGCGTATTTCGTGAGCCCGTTTTTTGCACGTGTGGAGGACGCGGGCGGCTCTGGTCAACAGTTAATTGAGGATATTGCTCGCATCTATTCGGCTCACGGGTTTGCGACTCAGATTCTTGCAGCGTCGCTGCGATCGCGTGAGCATGTTGAACAGGCAGCGAAAGCGGGAGCGCATATTGCCACGTTGCCATTTAAATTAATGGAGTCGCTGTTTCGGCATCCACTTACGGCCCAGGGCATCGAGCAGTTTGCCAGTGACTACTCGAAAGTATTTGACCCTGTCAAGGCCTAAGACCCGAAACTGCTCACTCGCATCCTGTAATTACTACATAATCCGCGCGGCGATCCTTTCGTAAACTTGTGAAAGACAAGCAGCTCATACTTTGGCGAAGTGCTTGCTCTGAAAGGACCCGATATGAGAATCCTGACGTGCGCGATGCTTATCGCTTTGCCGTTGACAGTTCTCGCACAAGACACTAATGCGAACCAGTCAACGAATCAGGGCAACCAGTCCAGTTCAAATCCGATTTTCAAAGTCCAGGTAGTTTCGAGATCCATACCGGCCGTAAGCTACCGGAATCGGAGTGGCTGGACAAAGATCGACTTTCAGGGCACTTCCATAGCGCCGAAGGCACATGGAACGGCGGATGTAAATAGCCGGCTCGGGAATATGGAGATTAAGGTCGACATAAAAGACCTTCCGGCACCGACTACGTACGGTTCAGAGTTCCTCACTTACGTACTGTGGGCAATCACGCCCGAGGGACACGCGGTGAACCTGGGTGAAGTCGTGGTTGACGATCACGGAAACTATAAGGGCGACCTTACAACCTCTTTACAGGCATTCGGGTTGATTGTCACCGCTGAGCCCTACTGGGGGGTCCGGATGCCGAGCGACGTCGTGGTGATGGAAAATGTTACACGTTCCGATACGAAGGGAAAAGAAGAAGTAATTAACGCGAGTTACGAACTGTTACCTCGCGGACAGTACACTTATCACGTTCCGGAGAGCCAGCTGCATCCGGTGGACATGACAAGCAAAAAGAACCCGCAAGAGATTTACGAGGCGGAGAACGCGATTCAGATCGCGCGATATGCGCGCGCAGATCAATACGCGCAAGATACATTTCAGAATGCCACACAGTTGCTGAATCAGGCTGAAGACTACCAGATGAGAAAGCAGTGGAAGCCTGCGATTATGACTGCCAAGGAGGCTGTGCAGAAGGCCGAGGATGCACGGCAGATTTCGCTCAAGCGGCAGGAACAGGAGGCACTGGATCAGGAACGCCAGCAAGCAGCGGCGCGGGAAGCGGCCGAGCGTGCACGTGCAGAACAGGAAACCGCAGCCGCAGCGGAGGCCTCGAAGCAGCGACAACAGGCAGAGCAGCAGGCCCAGTTAGAGGCGCAGCAACGCGCAGCTGCGGAGCAGGCCAAGGCTGAAGCGGACGCCGCACGCGCCCAGGCGGCCTCTGAAGCGCAAAAAGCGCAGGCAGCGGCCGACGAAGCGAATCGTCTCCGGCAACAGGCGGAGAACGAACGGAATGCGCTTCGCGAGCAGTTACTGCAACAATTCAATGCCATTCTGCAGACGCGTGAAACCACCCGCGGCCTGGTCATCAACATGAGCGATGTACTATTCGATATTGGTAAGTACAGCTTGAAAGAGCCGGCGCGCGAAAAGCTTGCCAAGCTTTCGGGCATTATCCTTTCCCATCCGGGATTGAATCTCAGAGTGGAGGGATACACCGATATCACGGGATCGGATGCATTCAACCAGAAACTTTCTGAGCAGCGCGCTGACACGGTTCGCGAGTTCCTGATTAACCAAGGCTTGACGCCGGATTCCATCAGTTCGGTGGGATACGGCAAAGCATATCCGGTCGCTTCCAACGACACGGCTTCGGGACGCGCGATGAACCGGCGGGTTGAACTCGTAGTTTCGGGCGAAATCATCGGCGTCAGGATTGGCCAGCCTCCAACGGAAGGGCCGGGCGCCGGATCGCAGCCGCTACCGCCTGCTCAGCAACAGCAGCCGCAGTAACATTCGCACACTCAGGATTTTCCCAGCCGCCGTGGAACCGAAAGGTCTTCACGGCGGCTGTTTTGTATCATCGGGTGCGTATGAAGATGACCCGGAGGGCTGCTTTGGCGGCGGTTGCCGCGCCCGCGCTGGTGAAGAGCGGCGTTACGGTCAGGTTCGAGTCTATGTTTCTGGCCCTGAACAGCGTCCTGGTATCGGGACGCGTGAAATGGCCGGAGTTTGCGCGCCTGGCCGCGAAGGTTCATTTTCCCGGAACCGACATCATGCTGCAATCGGCGATGCAGGACGGAGCGGAAGCCACTAATGAACTTCTCAGCCGCCTGAATCTTCGTCCAGCGGCGATTGACTTGCCGGTGGATTTTAGAAAGGATGATGCGACATTCCAGGGCTCACTCGAACAACTGGATGCCGCAGCGAGATTTGCTGCGGCTATCCACTGCCCGCGCATGGTCACTTACATCATGCCTTCGAGCGATACACCGAAAGCAGAGCTGCGGGCCACTTACAAGGAGCGATTTACCCGGATTGCTTCGGTATTGCACAAGTACAATGTCAGGCTCGGACTGGAGTTTCTCGGACCACTTGAATTGCGGAAGAAATTCAAATATGAGTTCATCTGGCGCATGAACGAGATGCTGGAGTTTGCCAAAGAGTGCGGCCCGAATGTGGGTCTACTGCTGGATG
>JAFARV010000501.1 GCA_019245255.1 Acidobacteriaceae bacterium
CATGAGCCAGGTGTATCCAACCAACAGGAGCAGCAGAATGCCCCAGACCATGTGGTGAATGTGCCGGCCGTGCATCGAGACGTTATGGAACGGCCCGATGTCGTTGTGGATCGCGATGGTAATACCGCGAACCACCGCAACCGATACGAAGAATCCCAGGGATGCAAGAAACAGTCGCTCGCGCCGGCTCTCAGGGAATCTCTCGCTGTAGACCCTGCGTAGCAGCCCTCGAGAAAACAGCAGCGCCAGGAGGCCCAATATGGCTGCGATAATGAGCGGGCCGATCCAAAAACTTCGATGAGTCCAGGGCATCCGAAGCGTCAGTGAGCCGCGAGAGCCGACTGGTACATCTTGCTCATAGTTTCACGCAGACTGCCCAGACAGGATTCTTTGAGATACAGCATGTGACCGGCCCCGCAGTACGACATCGAAATGTTATTCCGCAGATTCGCGGAAATACCCAGGTGATCGAATGTGTACTCAGTCGCGTAAAAGGGTGTCGCCAGATCGTAATACCCGTTCACTTGAAGAATGTGCATGAACGGATTCGCTGCCATCGCGCCTGCAAGCCGGTCTGCCACATTCAAGTACGCATTTGTGGCCTCAGAGAAGTTCCAAGGCTGCACCTTCGACGTGAGAATTTCGTATGTCAAGTCGGTTTGCCAGTTGAGTTCCTTTCGAACATACTCGTTGAGCGCGGCCGTATACGCACCCAGAACGGCAGCATAGCTGGGATCGTACTCGGGCCTGTCCGCAACGGCATCTTCGTCTGTTCCCTCTACGCGGCTATCGAAGCGGCCGACCGTACGCTTTTCACTGCGCAGTAACTCTTTCATGAACCGCTGGTCTTCAATGCGCAGATTTGAATTGTCGACATACTCGGGAGACAGTCCGGTGAAGCGTGCAACCTGCCGGATGACGTCCTTGCGTTCGCTTTCCTGCAGGGCACTGCCCTTCAAAAGCGCTTCTGCGTACGCCGTTCCGGCAAATTTCCTGGATTCATCGACCGCACGCTCCAGGTCACCGTTCTGCAGATCCTGCGGCAGCTTTTTGTGGTACCAAGCGGTTGCCGTGTAGCTTGGCAAATAGACGATGTACGGGAGATCATTGCCCTTGCGGAATAAAAGCGTCTGGAAATTCAGGACGCTCGAAACCAATGTGATGCCGTTCAGGTAAATGCCGTCATTTTGGATCAGATACTGACTGAGTGCCGCGGCGCGTGTGGTCCCGTAGCTCTCGCCTGCAAGAAACTTGGGCGATGCCCAGCGCTGATATTTCGTTAGGTAAAGATGAACAAACTCCGAAACAGATTGCAGGTCGCCTTCGACCCCGTGGAACTGTTTCGGGTCCTCGCCAGGTGCGTTTCGGCTGAAGCCCGTGGTTACCGGATCGATGAAGACCAGATCCGTGTAGGGAAGCGCAGTCTGCTCATTGTCCACGACGTGATACGGCGGCGGAACGGGCATACCTTCCGCTGTCAACGGAACGCGGCGCGGACCGAGCGCGCCCATATGAAGCCACACCGACGACGATCCCGGGCCGCCGTTGAAGGCGAATGTCAGCGGCCGCTTCGTCACATCGGCGCCGTCGAGCGTGTATGAAACATAAAACATGCTCGCCTTCGGTTTCCCGTCGTCTTTGCGAAGGAGCAAGGTTCCCGCAATAGCCGTGTAATGCAGCTCCTCCCCGCCTACGCGAATTGTGTGTTGCGTTTTTGAGGTCTTCTCTTCCGCGGGTGGCGCAGGGAATCTCTCTTCCGGTTTGTTCTCTGCTTTCGGTGCTTCCTGCGGCGGTTGAGCGCAGAGCAAAGAGCTGAACATCGTAAAGACAAGAACCAGCGAAGCTTTTGTCATCGGGCTTTTTGCATCATGCCATAGCCCGTTTCACCGCTTCGATCAGCCCGGGGATGGAGTGTGGATCAGCTTCGGCAGCCAGCGGAAGCCCGTATTTGCGGATGGTTGTCGAGGTGGCCGGGCCAATGCTCGCGATCCTTACTTGCCGAAGCGCGTCGATGCCGGTAAGTGATATAAGATGGTCTACCGCCGACGAACTCGCGAAGAGAACCCAATCGGGGTAGGGATCGCGAAAAATCTCGCGAGCGCGTTCAACCGCTTCGGGCGGCAGCACGTTTCTGTATGCTTCCACTACATCCACTTGCGCGCCGCGTTTCCGCAGTTCGGGAGCGACAACATCGCGTGTAACAGCGGCGGAGGGGATCAAGACACGCCGCCCATTCAGGTCGAGAGCAGAAAAGCTGTCAACGAGCGATTCGGCAACATATTTCTGAGGCACCAGATGCACGTGGAGCCCTGACCGCTCGGCTGCATCCCGGGTCGCTGATCCAACAGCGGCAATGCGGGCACGCGCTGGCCTACTTCCGGAAAGCTCACGCGTGAATACCTCGACAGCGTTGGCGCTCGATAAAATAATCCAATCGTACGCTTCGAGTTCTGAAACCGCCCGTTTTAATGGCTCGGGATCGGCGGCAGGCGCTATGCCGATCACAGGAAGCAGAAGAACCGTTGCGCCAAGCTGCCTCAGGGGCCGGGCGAGTTCTTCGGCTTGATGTGCTGCGCGGGTGACGACAATGCGGAGTCCTGAGAGAGCGCTCACGCAACGTTCTGGCGCATGATGAGGCGAGCGCCCCTGTCGAGCAGTTCTTGTGCCACGCGAGTTCCAAGCACTTCGGGCTCCGCTACAGTTCCCTGCGCTTTCGTCGAAACGTGACCCGAGCCGTCGGGAGAAAAGACTCCTGCTATGACGTGAAGCACTCGATCGCTTACCTCCGCAAAGGCGCCGATCGGCAATTGACACCCCCCGCCCAAACCGGCCAGCACAGCCCGTTCGCATCGGACCGCAGCAGCCGTCTGATCGTGATTGAGCGCGGCACAGATGCGCTGCGCTTCGTCATCCGAACGCGTCTGGACCGCGAGCGCGCCTTGCCCGGGAGCAGGACAGATCTCTTCTGCTGAAAACGTGTGAGCGATGTGATGTTCTAGGCCGAGCCTCCGCAGCCCCGCGGCGGCGAGCAGGATCGCGTCAAACTGGCCCTCGGCAAGCTTTCGCAATCGCGTATCGACATTACCCCTGATCGGCTCCGTCACAATGCCCGGACAGAGAATTCGCAATTGCGAAGCACGCCTGCTGGAACTCGTTCCGACTCGCGATCCGGGTTTTAGTTCGGCCAGCTGCTTTCCTACCAACGCATCACGAGGGTCCTCGCGCTTCGGGATTGCAGCAATGGTCAGCCCGGGCGGATTTTGCGTAGGCAGATCCTTCAGGCGATTCACTGCCACGTCAATAGCGCCCGCCAGCAGCGCTTCA
>JAFARV010000699.1 GCA_019245255.1 Acidobacteriaceae bacterium
TACACGGGCATCGATCAGGCTTTAAGTCTTTTGCGCAGCCCGCCCTCTGAACGCGTCCAAGCGCTCGAACGGTATCCGGATCGCACGAACATGCCCGCTGCGCTCGTCTATGAACTGGCGCTGAATCTCGCTGAGGCCGGCGACGTCGACAAGGCCATTGCGCTGTTCCACAACCGCTTCTTTCCACGCGAGGAAGGCGGCACAAACGTTCGCCAAATATGGGTAGAGGTGCGTCTGCAGCAGGCTCTCGATCTCACCCGGAATGGCCACTGCGACGCGGCCACCCATGATGCGGGTTCCCTAGGCGAAGCTGATGCCGCCCTACCGTTCACGCAAAACGGACTGAATCCTTTTCTCCACGCGGCCCGGACCGAGTACCTCTTGGGAAGTCTGTTCCGCGAATGCGGCAAAGCTGAGGATGCGGCCCAGCACTTCAGGAACGCCGAAAAACAAAATGGTTTGGGCGATGTGCCATGGGCGTACAAAGCCGCCCAGGTCCTCGATCCGCATATCGACTGGGGGCCGCGGCTGACTGAGGCCTTGGCGCGCGCCAAAGTCAACGCTAAAACCAGCTCGTATTCCGGCCTATGGGACTATATTGCCGGAGAAGTCGCCGGCGAACTCGGTAATCGACAGACCGCCGATTCTTTGTATCACGCGGCGCTGCTCGCGCCCGATCGCATGATGTCCCACCACTTGTCTCGGCTGGCCTTGGCAGTAGACTCGTCCAGAACCATAACCCGCAAAAGTACGTCCTAGGCGCTATAAGCTCATTATTGGAGCTTTCGTATTGACGATACTCGAGATGATCGACCGCCTGGAAGCTGAGGTTGTGTCTCTGCGCCGTCGCAATAAGCAGTTGCAGTCTGCTCTCGGGAAGAGCCCCTCAGCGCGCGGCACCCCAACCCGAACGGCCAAAAAAAACCGCAACAAGGGACGCCAAACCTCTAAGTCGCCCGGAAAGTCATCCACAAAGAAGGTGCAACAGTTGGAACTCCCTGCGGTGCTTGAAACACAATCGGAACAGAAAGAAGGACGAGTGCTCGGCAAACGTCAGGCTCTGGGCCGCTCCATCTTGCAACTGAGAAAAGCAACCTCGAATTCGGCAGGCTAACTGCTACTCAGGCCTTCTACTCACGTCTCCCAAAATCCTCGAAAAAACGCGTGTTTTGCGTTCCTTCGCTCGCAGAAACAGCAGGCCCGGAACCCCGTCTTTTTTCGGCATGAAACTCGACCTGCAGTCGTCCAGAAAGTGAATTAAGTCCGACCTTAGTAAGGAGGTTCCCTTATGGCAACAAAAACATTTTCGACCGTCGTCGCACTCTTTCAAAATGAAGCTGATGCCCGCAGTGCGTCTGACGACCTGCGGGCAAATGGTTTCAGCTCCGATGACATCTTTATCACTTCCGACAACACGCGCTTTGACCAGCAAGAGATGGTCGATCAGCGGTACGAACATCATGAAGGTGGGATCAAGGGCTGGTTCAAATCACTGTTTGGACAGGAGAACGACGAAGACCGCTCCTACTACGAATCCGCGGTAAGTAAGGGTAATGTATGCCTGACCGTAGACGTCACAGACCAGAACATGGACAGAGCCGCGGACATTCTTAACCGGCACTCGCCGGTCGAGATACAAAAGGACGAAGGCGGCACAGGTGTAACGGCGAATGCATACGGTAGCTCGCGAGGCGGCGTAGCTACAGATGCCACGTCCGCAACCGGCGCGGCAGCGAATACGAGAGATACTGCGGCCAAGGCTGGTTCCACGCGAGCGAAATCGGCCCAGGAGTCCGGATCTATTCCGGTCGTGCGCGAAGAACTCAAAATTGGCAAACGTGCCGTGCTTCGCGGCGGAGTCAGAGTTTACTCTCGCATGGTCGAAGAACCAGTAGAAGAGAGTGTTCGTCTCCGGGAAGAAAAGGTGCGGGTTGAGCGTGCACCCGTGAATCGAGATACCACTGATGCCGATATGCGGCGTGGGCAGGAGCAAGTGGTCGAAGTGAAGGAATACGCCGAGGAGCCGGTCGTTTCAAAGCAGGCTCGCGTTGTGGAGGAGGTTCGCATCCAAAAGGACGCCTCCGAACGAACTGAAGTTGTCCGTGACACGGTGCGGCACACGGAGGTGAATGTGGAAAATCTTTCCGGCGCTGCCTCCACGGCTGCTTCCAATCTTCAAAACACCGCCGAGCGAACGGGAAGGTCTGTCGGCACGGCAGAGTCGGGCGTAAACGCGGCAGACTATACCGCAACTTCAGGTGCGGCTGTCGGTACCCAACGCGCGTATGACCAGGACTTTCGGCGAGACTACGAACAAAGATATGCAGCCACCGGCGAGTCGTATGACATCTACGGCCCGGGCTACGAATATGGCTACACCATGGCGAACGATCCTCGCTACCAGGGCCGCAGCTTTGACGATATCGAATCTGATCTTCGGCAGGATTATGGCAGGCTGTATCCCAACAGCACTTGGGAAAAGATCAAGGATTCAGTCCGGTACGGTTGGGATAGGGTCACGCATCCAACGCGGCAATAGATCACGGAAATTCTATGGCTGAGGACGCCACGCCTGAGTACGTTGTACCGGTCGTCAGCGAAGAGGTGCATGCGGACGCAGTCCCGGTGGAAACCGGGACCGTCCGCATCATCAAGCGCGTTGAAGGACACGAGGAGATCCTGGAACAGGAGCT
>JAFARV010000741.1 GCA_019245255.1 Acidobacteriaceae bacterium
CGTTTTTTCCCGAACCAGGACACGCTGCCAAAGGGAGGGTTTGGGAATCTCATCGCCCTGCCCCTGCAATGGACCCCCCGCCAGAACGGGAACAGCGTGTTCATCGATTCGGATTTTCGGCCGTATACGGATCAATGGAAGTTTCTCTCGGGCGTGGAGAAGGTGGCGCCCGATCGCGTTGAAACGCTTGTGCGCGAGGCCCTGCGTACCGGCAGCGTAATGGGGGTGAGGATCAGCCTCGCGGATGAGGACGACGAAATCGAGCCGTGGAATCTGCCGCCGTCCAGCCGGAGAACGATGAAAGCAGTCGAGGGGCCGTTTCCCGAATGCGTCGGCATTGTGCGGTCGAATCTTATCTACGTTGAAAAGAAGGACGTGCCCCCTGCGCTGCTGAATCGCCTCATGCGCTTGGCAGCGTTCCAGAATCCTGAGTTCTACAAGGCGCAGGCGATGCGGCTTTCCACGTTCGGCAAGCCTCGAATCATCTCCTGCGGTCAGGATTTTGCTCACCATGTCGCCTTGCCCCGGGGTTGCCTGGCGGAGGTCATGGCGTTACTTGCGGATTACAAGATCGAAGTTGACGTGCGGGATGAACGCTGCGCCGGAACGACGATTGAGGCGAGCTTCCATGGCCAGCTGCGTTCGTATCAGGAGAACGCTGTGACTGCGATCGGCGATCACGACGATGGAATACTATGCGCGCCGACAGCCTTCGGCAAGACGGCGGTCGCCGCCTGGCTGATCGCGACCCGAAAGGTGAACACGCTTGTTTTGGTGCATCGGCAACAATTACTCGACCAGTGGCATGAGCGGTTAGCCATGTTTCTCGGCCTGGCGCCAGACTCCATCGGGCAGATCGGCGGCGGCAAATCGCATCGAACCGGCGCCATCGACGTCGCCGTGATTCAAAGTCTCCACCGAAAAGATGAAGTGAAGGATTTCGTCGCCGAATATGGGCAGGTGATCGTGGATGAATGCCACCACATCTCGGCGTTCACGTTCGAGCAGGTGATGAAGCAGGTGAAGGCAAGATACGTTGTCGGACTGACGGCCACTCCGACGCGAAAGGATGGCCATCACCCGATCATCTGCATGCAGTGCGGTCCCATCCGGTTCAACATGAGCGCACGGACGATGACGGAAACAACGCCTTTCGAACACAAGGTGATCCCGCGGTATACGGATTTCCGTATACCCGCCGAGACGACCGATGCGACAATTCAGGACGTCTACGCCGCGCTCGTGAACGATGCGGCGCGGAATGCCTTGATCGCCTCCGATCTCACGAGTGCTCTGGAAGCGGGGCGGTCGCCGCTGTTGCTTACGGGGCGCAAAGAGCATCTTGATTTCTTCGCAGCTGCGGCGCGAGGATTCGCCGGCCATATTTTCGTGCTCAAGGGCGGCATGGGAAAGAAACAGCGCCGGGCAACAGCAGAGGCGCTGGCCGCCGTTCCTGAAACCGAGCGCCGCGTGATCATCGCCACGGGCAGTTACATCGGCGAGGGTTTCGATGATGCGCGTCTCGATACGCTGTTTCTCGCGATGCCGATTTCCTGGAAAGGCACGCTTCAGCAATATGTGGGACGACTGCATCGCCTTCATGATGGCAAGCGCGTTGTGCAGGTATACGATTACGTGGACCCGAATGTGCCAATGCTGGCCAGGATGTATGAACGGCGGCTAAAAGGCTACGACATGATCGGGTACGCCATCGAACAGCGCTGTGTGGGGGTCGCTGTCTATGACCACGAATGATCAAGTACTGATTACGTCAGTCAGAACATCCGTATCAACAAAATCTTGTCGGCCCGAAAGTCGCTCTGGCCGTACTCGGATCGAATGTCTTGCCGATGGTGCAGTTGCATGCCGACGCAATAGCGGCGTTGATACGTCATTTACCAGCGGCGCGTTATTCGCCCCGGCCAGTACTGAGCATGGAATGCATCAGCGGAATGACCGGGTTAGTTTTTCGGGCGTTCGGGAGAGCGAACGCATCCGCACCCCCTGCTGCTCCGGGTTTGATCGGCCTGGATCGGATCGCGGAGAACGGAGGAACCGATAAATTCCGATCGAGACCGAAGCGGGAAAGCGCAGCGGAGGAACGCTTCGTAGACGGGAGTCTATCGGCGGAACCCAGGGATTACTTTAGTCTTGGGCGCGTGTATGTTGCGGCTGCCTGGAATTTGTGCGCCGATCACTTCACCAGCGGAGGTGCAGCTTCCGCTTCGGTTCCCGATACCCGGCTAGTGCAAGCGTTCGATGCCGCGTCCGCCAGGTTCCCCGCGGCCCGCGACGACTGTTGCTTGGCTCCATTGTGGATTTTGAGGCACGATCAAGCCGTTACAGGCGTACTATTTTGTTCAGCGTAATGCCTCGGAGCGCGTTGCGGGTATCCACTATCAAAGATGCGTTTTCGACCAGCGCCGCGTAATCAAACGCCGAATGATCGGTCACGATCACGGCGCACTGCGCCTCCCGGACGCGCACCGGATCGACGGCGCGAATCAAATCTTCCTCGATTTTTAGCTCCGGCACATGCGGATCCGAATACGCAACGATGCCCCCGTGCCGCTTCAGCAGATGCATGATGTCGAGCGCCGGCGATTCCCGGACATCCTCGATATCCCGCTTGTAGGAAACGCCGAAAATGTGGATTTTCGAGCCTTTTACCGGCTTTCCGACTTCGTTCAACGCGTTCTGGATTTTCTCCACGACGAAATGCGGCATCTGGCCGTTGATGTAGCCCGCGAGCTCGATGAACCGCGCTTCGATGCCGGCCTGCTTGGTCTTCCAGGAAAGGTAGAACGGATCGATCGGGATGCAGTGGCCGCCGAGACCCGGCCCCGGGTAGAACGGCATGAAGCCGAACGGCTTGGTGGCCGCGGCTTCGATCACTTCCCAGACATTGATGCCCATGCCGTCACACATGATCGCGATCTCGTTCACGAGGCCGATGTTGATCATGCGGAACGTGTTCTCGAGCAGCTTCACCATTTCGGCCACCTGTGTCGAGCTGACCGGAACCACGCGCTCGAGCGCCTGCGAATAAAACAGCCGGCCGAGTTCGGTGCACGCGGCCGTCGCGCCGCCGACCACCTTGGGAATATTCTTCGTCTGATATCTCGGATTGCCCGGATCGACGCGCTCGGGCGAGAAGCATAAAAAGAAATCTTCGCCGCATTTCAGGCCGGATTTCTCGAGCATCGGCAAAACAAGCTCATCGGTCGTGCCCGGATAAGTCGTCGATTCCAGAATGATGAGCATTCCCGGGTGCAGATATTTCGCGATTTCCTCGCACGCCGAGACGATATAACTCATGTCCGGGTCCTTGGTCTTGCGGAGCGGCGTGGGGACGCAGATGTTGACCGTATCGAGCGTTGCGATCGCCGAAAAATCGGTGGTCGCTCGCAGCCTTCGTCTTCCGACGAGCGCCCCTACCGATTCGGCCGGAACGTCGCCGATGTAGGATTCCCCGGCATTGAGCTGGGCGGTTTTGGCCTCGCTCAGGTCGATACCGGTGACGTCGAAGCCGGCTTCGGCGAACTCGACGGCGAGCGGGAGACCGACATAGCCCAAGCCCACAACACCGACGCGGGCGCGTTTCGAAGCGATCTTGTTCGCAAGGACCTCCGAGGCGGTCTGAACCGGCAAAAGAAGCGAAGAATTCATAGTGAATTAGTTGTTGGCGCGATCGAAGCCTTCGGGGCAGGGACAGTAGAATCGCCCACCCGGTTCCGGGCTTCGGATTTCCACTCGCGGCGGCAAGAGTCGATTCCTATCCTTGAGGCTCGCCTCCGCATCGAGTTGCCCCGGCGCTACTGGATCCGCGGCAAGAGACTTGGATGGACGGTTCGTGAAGGGAAATGCAACCTGAAGAGAACATGCACACAAGTTTGGCGGCATTGACCAGTTCTTCGATGACATGATGAGAACGCGGGACGACGGAGCTGAGAATCGCGTATGGGCGAGCGCAATCCTGATGCCGGACAACGTCCTCCTCTCTTAGCGTATATAGACGTCAAGATAAACGTATAGACACCAAGATAAACGCCACAAAAAAAGAACTGCTCAAGCCTGTACTTTCATGTCGCGCACCCAATCTCAACGCGTCGCCGAGCGTCTCCTGGTATTTCAAATACTATGTGGGAGAACACTGGCCGATTCTTTTGATGCTTGCGTTGTCAAATTCATTTGTGACGGGAATAGCGGAAAGTAATCGTCATTTTGCTCTGGACGGGCTCGCCACCGAGCTTGGCGGGACGGAACATCCACCGGCGCGCTGCATCAAGAGCCGAGGGGCCAAACACTGACGCATACGGCCCCGCTTCACTGGTCAGGGCCGCGTGTGTGACAGCCCCAGTGGAGCTGATCGTCAGTTCTATCTGAACTTCGATCAGGCGGTCGAAGACATACTCGGGAAGTGCGCTGCTTCCTGGCCACACCGGTTGTGGCGAACGGATCGGAATGGCAGGTTGCAATTTGCGAACGCGCTCCTCCGCAATCGGTGGTGCGGCTTGTGAACCAGTTGGTTCCGGTTGCGAAAGACCGGCTGAACGCTGCGGAATAGTGACGGGCGGCAATAGTACGGAACTGTCTGGAAGTGCCGTTGAACTCAGACCTTGTGCTGCAAGCGAGGAGACAGATTCCAATGAATCCGGTGGTTCGAGGATTGTGACCAAGGGTTCAGATCGCGTCGAGAAAGCAGGCTTGACCCCAAAGCGACCGCCGGGCTTCACAAGCGGTCCCACCACGTCGATACCGCTCGTGGATGGCTGCATACGACGAGTCTCCTGCACTGGAGACACAGATTCCTGGACAACGGATGAGCTATTCCCCGCTACTAATTCCGGCTGCTGCTTAACCGTATGCTGCTCGGCAGCTTGTGGGGAGACCGACGCACCTGGGGGTTCTGGTCGGATGACTGTCGCGCCAACAATGCGAATAGATTCAGATGCAATGTCGGCTGCGTCTCCAATGACATCCATCTGTACGCTGACCTCATCGGTTGATGGTCTATAGAGGACGCTTCCTGTTTGTAGTTCGCGGGCACTTAGATCCAAAACACGTGTGTGCCCACCCTCGGTGAGCGCCAAAGTGGCCGCTCTCGCCGACGCCAGCGGGAACGCATACCTGTTCCAACTGATCATTAAGGCGTTACCTTCGTAAGCCGCCTTGAGGCCAAAGGATTGTGGGCTCGCAGTCGATAGCCCGCGCAAGCGATTCGCGGTCACCGTTGCCGGACTTTTCTCGGCCGATACGTTTGGTGCCCGCGCTCGAACCACGAACACCAGCACAGCCGAACTCAACACCGTTGCTGCAATCGCCAGAATACGGCCACTTGCGATATTTGGAACATTGTGTGAATTGGAAATAAAGCCGCGCGGGCCGAACCTCGCCGGCATTACCGGAATGCGCCCAAGCTCGAACGGAAAAGCAGACTCGATTTGTTCCGGCGCCAGGATGAAACAGGTGGCCGCAATACCACCTGCTTCAGAAGGCTGGCAGAGGAGAAATACGCTCGGCCGTCGGCCAAAGAGCTTTTCGCTCATGTGCCGGTCCCCGTCGTCTAACCCCTGCTCGGGGCGCGTGTTGCTTCGAAACCAGCCGACGAGTTCTGAGTGGAGGCCAGAATCGTAAAATGGAGATGGCGCTGACTGAGACTGAACCGGAATTGGGCAAACGCGGTTGATTGTTACGGCCCATGTGGTTCCATTAAAGGCTATCGCGCCTTCCAGAACACCTCCGACTTCGGCTCCCTTGGCAGTCGCAATAAATCCCTTCCCAACGTCGAGCTTTATTGTATGTAACGCATCGGAACTGAACCGCAACTTCAGACTCAGAGAGCCACTCTGAAGATTGAATTCAGCAGTTTGAACAACGTTCTGCTGCGGAGTTTCCATGGAGCATTAGACACGCTACAAAAGTTCGGAGCCAGAGACAACTGCTAATTCGCCGAATAAACGCAGCTTTGGGTGGTATTTAACCATATGCTTTGGCGCTTCATGGATTCTGAATGTCGGCTAAGAGGAGGTCCGTGTGAACCGTTCGGTTCAGGCGGCCGCCGGTTGCTGCTCCGGCGTCAACCTCGCGGTGAGCGAAGCTTTTGCGGACGACGTCGGTGGCGTACTCGTACTGATCCACGCTCAGTCATAGCCGCTGGCGAAGTCCCGCCAGATCGGACAACACCTTCGCGCCAGCTCATCGCACCGGGCATGGATTCGTTTGGCCTCCCATTCATTGGCAATCTCGCTGGCCCGCCAGCCAGTCGTGGACTCGCGGCCGTTCAGGCAGATTTGTAGCCAACAGGGCAGCCATGTTGGCACGCGCACGTGACAAAACAGCCCAGTTCCTTGAGAAACGCCGGTCGCGGGTTCGATTCCCGGCTGCCGTCAGGCGTACTGCTGTTGATGTGGGCCGGAATCGGCCTCAAATCACATTCGTGCGCGCGGGAAGTCGCAATATCGCACTTTGTAAGAACGCAAATGCGCCAATGTCGTACACTCCCATGAGCCGAGAAGCTCCTGTGACATCTGTTGCAGGCACGCAGGAAGGAGTTCCGGCGGCGCAGGCGCTGGTTCCGGCCGCGATTGCTGGACTGCCCGCGGCTAATGCGTAATTCAAATAATTGTACGGAGTCGCAGGCGCCCAGTTTGTGTCCGCCTGAAAGTTGACGAATACTGAAAAAACCGTGCCTATTTTCTCGTCCGCAGAGACGTCAGGCCCCGAAAGCAGGACGCTTGCGGGTTCATTCCCAAACACGATGTTGTGGGAATACAGATTATGCGTCCCTCCTGTTCCATACCCGGTCGCATCAATACCGGCGCCAGTGCCTGTATATGTTTTTCCCATGCCATTGTTCACAATGATGTTGTTGGTCACCGTCATGTAATCGGCAATACCGCCGTTTCCGCACTCATCCCAATGTCCGCCCACCCCAGTCACATTTTCGATGCGAAGTCCACCTTGAGAGTTATTGAAAATGGTGTTGTTCGAGATCACTTGGTGGCAAACACCGCCGCCATAAATTTGAACTCCCCAGCCAATCAGACCTGAAATGACATTATTCGTGATTACGTCGTACGGATCGCCGAAATAGATGCCTTGATACAGCTCGCAATGGCTCGCGGCGCTGAGATCGACCCCGCCATGGTGAATTACATTTCCAGACGCAACGTCATGACCGATATTTGCGGAGG
>JAFARV010000799.1 GCA_019245255.1 Acidobacteriaceae bacterium
ATTCTGCTTGATGTATGCATGCCCGATGTGAATGGCTTCACGCTCTGCGAGCAGATTCGGGAGCGTTTCGGAACCTCCGAAATCACGATCATGATGCTCAGTTCCGTGGCCTATACAGAACATGTGGCGCGTTGTCGTGAATTGGGCGTTTCGATTTATTTGACTAAGCCGGTTGGGCAAATTGAGCTCAGGCGCTCGGTGGTTGCGGCGCTCTCGGGAGCAGCAAAGCAAAGTCATTCCGGCCGTCGAACAACTTCCGGCGCTGCCTCCACTCAACCCGAACGGCCGCTGCGGATTTTGTTGGCCGAAGATAATTTAGTCAATCAGAAGCTCGCGTGCACTCTCCTCGCGAGGCATGGACACTCTGTGACGATTGCCAATAATGGCCTCGAGGCCCTATCGGTGCTGAGCTCAGAAGAGTTCGACGTCGTGTTGATGGACCTCCAGATGCCGGAAATGGGCGGTTTCGAAGCTACCGCAACGATCCGTGCCCGCGAAAAATTCACAGGCTCACACGTTCCTGTGATTGCATTGACGGCCCATGCCATGAAGGGAGATCGGGAAAAATGCCTTAACGCCGGGATGGACGGTTACGTTTCAAAGCCGATTAAAGTTGACGAGTTGCTGCAAGCAATCTTTGCCGCGCTCCAGCCCAGCGTGTCCAACGAACTGACAGCCCCAGCGTTATAAACGAAAGCAGTTGAATAGAAAGTCATGGTGGCGCGACGGGATCGAACCATCGACCTCCTGCTTGTAAGGAACGTGAGTTCGCGCCCACCGACGTGCACAGAGGCACATTGAGCGAAAGCTGAACTGTGCGCTTACATGTGCCAATGCCCGAGGAACGGGCATCAAAAACGATAATGAGGGCTGGCTATCGAACCTGCGAGAATGATCCGCAACCCATTGAGGAGCCCTCAGCGAATGCGGGAAGTGACGATCTGGACTCGGGGCGAGCCGCTTGTGAGCAGATCCGTTTTGAGCAAGACCTCAAAGAAAGGAAGCTGACCAGAGGCGGCCGGGCGCACGGTTTTTTACAACGTTCTTAGCCAATCGGGCTCAGTCATAAAACGCCCTCCCGCGTCCAACGATGACAGGTCGGTACCGACGATCAGCAGCGCTTTGCCGTGTCCGTCGGGCTTTGGTTGAAACGCG
This sequence comes from Acidobacteriaceae bacterium, assembly GCA_019245255.1. Lineage (GTDB taxonomy): Bacteria > Acidobacteriota > Terriglobia > Bryobacterales > Bryobacteraceae > Bog-105. The sequence continues at coordinate 1,156 of JAFARV010000799.1, forward strand.
ACAAGGCAGTAGCCCGATCTTTGAAATGTTACGCCGTACTCAGGTTGCTCCCCCGCCCGGGGATGACGATTAGCTATGACCGGAGTCGCGGCGCCCATCGGCCATACGTAATGGAAATTCATTTGCGAATCAAACAACTCGAACCACGGTTCCCGTGATTGTGACCCAGGAGGGCTACATTTCCTGCTGCACCTGGAACCATTCGAAACTCACGCGCGGGCACAACGACAAGCTGGGCTTGGTATCGCTGCGTCAATGATGCCAACGCGCTTACGAGTCTCGCGTCTTGGGTCCCGGTGTAGTAGTTGCCGAGAATAGTTTTCGCCGTTTGGCGCGTGTTTTTGTCTGAGAACTGGAGCGACGGGGGGACGCACCCGGCGATTCACGACGGCTGAAGGCGGGGACATAAGAACCTAACGGTAATTGCGGCTGAAGTACTTAGACATTGGGCCGGTCGCGTCTGCGTAGACATATTTCATGCCCATGTAATCCAGCATGGAAAGCAGTCGGCCAGGGAACTTCACTCCACGAAAGTGGTCTTCGGCTGGTTCGCCTCTCCCTTCAGCCAGTATCACGTTGTGCGCGCGGCTCTGAACGTAGTAGTCAGCGTAGGCAGGAATTCCGTACCCGCACGTTCCCGAATCAATCAGTAGTGGAACTCCGGCGTGGAACAGAATGAACGACCCTGCGTCCGCGTGAGCGTGATTCCATGTGAATCCACTCTTAACAGCGAGGAGTGTGGCATCGTCACGCCATGAGTTTCGGAACAATCCCCAACCGATATCGGAATACACTTTGGAAGTGGGCGAGCGAGGTTCTGCTGGCGGTGGTAACTGCGGAAGCAGGAATTCAAACGGGTCCGGCGAAGGTGGCGGGTGCAGCTTTGAGACCAGCCAACTTGCGGAGGGATGGCCAAAGCCGTTTGCATTCAGGAGTCGTATGACGGGCGCCAAGTTCTGAATCAACGCGCTGTCGCCGAAGTTGACGAAGAGAGATTGTTTTGAGCTCGGGTAAAACGTCTGTAAAAAGAACTCGCACGTGTTGCTCAATGCGGAGTATCGCGTTAGCGGTTGATCGGGGAATTGACGCGACCAGGCGAGGCGGGAACGGAGGTATTCGGTAAGTGCATAGTTATCGTAATTAACGCCTTCATAAAAGCCGCCATCGAAATCGAATGTGCGCGTCTTGTTCTGAAGCACATTTCCGCAAAACGAAAACCACTGATCGATACCGTCGTTTACGGCCTCCAACCATGCCCCGGAACGAGGTTCTTCCGCTCGCAGTGCCAGCACTGCGAGACCGGCATTCGACACGCACACCGACCACCAGTTATGTCCCATTGAGTCGAGGGCGTGAATGCGCGAGTCGGGTAAAATCCAATCCTGCAGCGTGGGGAGAATGCCGCGATCAGCATCGCGGTTTCTATGGTCATATCGAAGCAGCTCTGAAGAGGAATGTAACGCTCAAGGTCATTCATCAGCGGCTAAATGACGCGGGCATCCCAATTTCCTACAAGCTCCTCTCGGTTTACGTGAGCCGGATGCAGCAAGGACACCACGCGGAAGAGCTACAGCCCATTGAAAACTGAGGTCGCAACGATGTTCCCTGGAATAGCAGAAAAACCCGTTTTGACGATTGCGGAAGTTGCCGCGATCCAGCGTTGGTCAAAAGCGCACGTCTCGAATGTCCTGAACGGTCGCGTCGCGGGACTGCCCAAACTGACTCATTTTGCGATGGTCCGGCGCAAACTCGTGCGTAAAGAATGGCTCGAGCACTGGATGGAGGAAAACAAGGACCGGTGATACCCTCGGAACCATGTCAGGAAGCACAGCTATGGACGCAAGAAAGGGATATTTTCATGCGTCGAAAGCGATTTCAGAAAGGGACCGTGGGGGAACGAAAGCACGGTCGCAAAAAAGTATGGGTGGGCCAATGGTGGGAGAACGGCAGCAGACGTTCGAAAGTCCTCGGCAAGGTTTCGGAACTCACCAAAACCGATGCCGAAGGCTTGCTGTCGAAGATTCTCCAACCGATCAACGGCGACGCTACAGAGAACGGAGTGCCGATCTTCACGTTCGGCGATTACGTAAACAGCGTTTATTTGCCGACTTGTCGGGAACGATGGAAGGAATCCACTCGAGTGACCTCTGAACCGGTGATACAGCAGCACCTCTGTTCGGAACTCGGCGGCCTATTGATGGCTGGAATCAAGCGGCCACATCTTCAGGCGTTCCTGAAGCGCAAAGCACCGACGTCCTCGCGAAGCGTATTCGAGCATCTGCGATGGCACTTGAGTGGCATCTTCAAGCTGGCGTGGTCCGATGGAGTTGTTGATCACAATCCCGCCGGGGAGTTGTTCGTTCCCGAATGCAAGCCGGAAGGTGAGAAGCTTGTGATGACCGCGGAGCAGATTCGTCTCGCATTCACCGTCTTCAACTTGCGCGATCGGCTCATCTTCCGCTTGGCCGTCTTCGAAGGCATGCGGCCAGGTGAGATTCTTGGAATCCGATTGGGCAAGATCTCTGGGAATGCCTTACTAATGACAAGCGCATCTATCGCGGCAAAATGGACTCACCCAAAGGACGAAAGGGTAAGAAGACTTCGCGGACGATCGCGTTATCGCCGGGTACAGTTGCCGACCTCGAGCTCTGGCTGCCGATGCTGCCCAATCAGGAACCCGACGCACTTCTGTTTCCATCGGAGCGCAACACGGCGCTGTGGCGCGACAACGTTTGGTACCGCTCCATGCAACCCGCTCTTGAGACTGTGGGACTCGGCTGGGCAATCTTTCAGGTGCTGCGGCGAACCAACGCAAGCCTAGGCCGGAAAGCGAAGGTCGACGACAAGGTTGCAGCCGATCAGCGCGGGCACGGGCTCGGCGTGAGCCTTGAAGTGTACTCTCAGAGCGATCTTCAGCAAAAGTCAGCAGTGGTGGAAAAAATCGAATCTGAGGTGATTCGGTAGTGTCAACCAGGCGGTTCGGAAAGGAGTCGGCAACCTCATCGCGGCGCGCCAAAACGCCGCGAAATTGGCTATTGGAGTAAACGGAGTAAATCTTGGAAACTCAGAAGTTCCTAAACCATTGAAAAGATGGAGCGGGAGACGGGGATCGAACCCGCGACGTCCAGCTTGGGAAGCTGGCATTCTACCGCTGAATTACTCCCGCGCTCCTTTATCTTCTTCTACTTAACTGTAATTAAAGTCTTTAGCCCTCTCGGTCCCTTTTCTATACTGTCCATTCCGTCCGCGCCAAACCATGC
>JAFARV010000840.1 GCA_019245255.1 Acidobacteriaceae bacterium
CAAGAATCCAGCCCGCGACCTCGAACGCCATCGGCAATTTTGATGCGGGCGCACGCACGACCAGCGCCGCGCCTGCCACTATCCGCAACCCCTGTTCGGTGATGTTCAAGCGCCAGTTTGAGGCTTCCAAGTTGGCCGTCATGCGCTCGAACAGTTCGAGGCAGTAACGTGGTCGGAACGCCATCAGAGCGCCCACCCCGGCGAGCCAAAGGCCCGCGGCGATCACAATGATCAGAGCCGCTGACTGCAAGCTATTCCGGGTTCGTCATTCTCAATCTCCGGCAATTCATCATGTGCCTCCCCATCAAGTGAATTCTGGCGAGCCGCATCAGGCATCGGCAGACCGCATAGGCGCACCAACCAAAAGTTTCGCATCACTCATCCCTTTCAACTTTGGATATTCGATTAGCGGACTACTAGCTCTGATATCGTACTAGTATGTCGTCTGCCGACGAGTTGATCCCACTTTCGACGGCGGTGTTCCACATTCTTCTCTCGCTCGGCGAAGGCGAACGCCATGGCTACGCACTAAAACGCGAAATCGCCAAGCGCACCAACGGAAAGCTCAAACTCGGGCCGGGTGTGTTGTACGGATCGATTAATAGGATGCTGGAGCTCGGATTAATTGAAGAATCGGATGAGCGGCCGGATCCACATCTCGACGATGAGCGGCGCCGGTACTACCGGATCACGAGCTTCGGGCGGCAGGTCGCGCGGGCAGAAGCGGCACGATTGCGGGAACTGGCTGACATGGCTGCGATTACGTTCGGGAAGGGGCAACATGCTTAAGTTCTATCGTTTCCTGTTGCATCTTTATCCGGCCGGCTTTCGCGAGGAGTATGCGAAGGCCATGGAACAGGAGTATCGCGATGAAGTCGCCGAAGCGCAAAATGGTTTTGCGGTTGTCTGGCTGTGGATGCGATTGCTGCTCGATCTGGCAGTATCGTTCCCGGTTCAGTTTGCGATCGAGATCGGGCGCGACAGCAAACACGCTTTACGGCTGTGGGCGAAACGTCCCTGGCACACCTGGTTTGCAGTAGCGGCTCTTGGCATCGCTATTGGCGCAAATACAGGTGTATTCAGCGTGGTGAACGGGCTTTTGCTTCGCGGGTTGCCGTTCCGGGAACCGGACCGTGTGGCCGCTATGATTTTTTTCATTCCGCCGCACGACAGCGCAGCGCAGTTCGATTCGTGGCGTCTGCATTCCAATTACCTTCAAGATGCCGCACTATTCGAAGACGGCGATTTGAACATCGGCAATCCGCGGCATATGTTGCGGGCACACATTGCAATGACTTCGTGGAATTTCTTTCCCCTACTGGGTTCGCAGCCGATTATCGGAAGGACGTTTGCACCGGGCGAACATTCAGTCGCGGTGATCAGCTATGCGACGTGGCAGGATTTGTACGCCGGCAGTGACCAAGTTCTCGGGAAGACGCTCCACGTGTACGGATTACAACCGCATCCCGATGAGTCGTTGACGATCATCGGCGTGATGCCTGCCGATTTCGATTACCCAGTAAATACGGTTCTGTGGAAAGCGCCCGAGTACACGCGTGGCAATAACGGATGGATGACGATAGGACGTCTGAAACCGGACATCACGTGGTCGCAGGCACGGGCAGCGTTCGCAGCCGATTTGGCTCGGTTGCAACCGCAGCTCAGGCGTCGGGCTGACTTGCTGCCGAAGATGATGATGTCGCTCCAGGAGGAACTAGCCGGGCGCGTGAGGTATGCCTCGCTCCTGCTGATGGCCGCGGTCGGATTCATTCTGCTGATTGCCTGCGCCAATCTGGCCAACCTCACCCTGGCAAGGACGGCCGACCGGCAGCACGAAATGTCCATCCGTTCGGCAGTGGGCGCAAGCCGGGCACGTCTCGTCCAGCAAATATTCACGGAATGTCTGCTGCTGGCTGTCATTTCGACAGGACTGGGCTTAGTGGTTGCGATCTGGGCAACTTCGCTCGCGACAAAAGTGCAACCGGCTACGCTGCCTTCCCAGGCTTACACGATTGTCGACGGGAGTGTGCTTCTGTTTATGGTGGGGCTTGCTGTGGCCAGCGCGGTGCTGTTCGGACTCTTGCCGGCGCTGAGCGTAGGCCGCACACACTTGTTCGCGGCGCGAGGATCAACCGAGTTGCGCACCTCGGGGATTGCGCGTGATGTGCTGGTTGCGGTACAGGTAGCACTCACGATTGTGTTGCTAACGGCTTCTGTTTCCGTCGTGCGAGCGTTGTCCCACGAGCTTAAAATCGATCGTGGATTTAAGACCGACGGGCTGGTTACGGAGAGTGTCGCGCTGGATGGTACGGTCCGCGGCAACTCCGGCCAACGCTTGCAGTATTTCGAAGAAGTTCTGGACCGCCTGCGGCACCTCCCGGGAGTACGAAATGCAAGCGCTACCGAGTTCTTGCCTCTGTTATCCGCAAAGTTCGTAGGTGGTCCCTACGCGTTCGACGGCCATCCATCGCCGCAGGGCACCGCTACGGATGTGCTCCCGGTTATGGCCGGCTACTTTGTTACGACCGGCGGGCATGTTCTTTATGGGCGTGAGTTCACCGATGCCGAGGTGCGATCTGACGCAAAGGTCGTGATTGTCAACGAGAAATTCGCGAGGCTTTGGCTGCGGCCCCGCGATGCCGTCGGACACATGGTGACAGGGCCGGATGGAACCGCGCGAAAGATCATCGGCGTCGTCCGGAATCTGGATTTCATGGGCCAGTACATCTCGGATGTTTTCGACTTGGATCCTCCAGAGACGTTCATTCCGGCGCATAATCCCGGAGGACTTGACTCGACCTTCGTCGCGAAGGTGGAGGGTCGACCCGAAGATCATGTGGCCGCAGTCCGTGCCGCTGTGCAGTCAGTTGATCGTGGGGTGCCGGTGTACGGAGTACAAACCATGCAAGAACGGATGAATCAGGCCCTTGCCCGCCCGAAGTTCTACCGAACAGCACTCGTCTTCTTTGCGAGTTTTGCGCTACTGCTGGTGCTCATTGGAATCTATGCGGTCGTATCCTATGCAGTCCTGCGGCGGACGCACGAGATGGGTGTACGGCTGTCGCTTGGGACGACTCCGACGCGATTGCGGGCGAGGTTTGTCCGGCAAGGATTGGCAACTGTTGTGCTTGGGACGCTCGGTGGGATTGCATGCGCAGCCAGTGCCGGAAAGCTGCTTGGCAGTCTGATTGAAGGAGCAAAAGCGCTTGATGTTGCGACCTATGTCGTAGCGGCGATCTCGATTTGCCTGGTCGCGGCCTGCAGCATCTGGGTTGCTACCCGGCGCATTTCCCGGATGGACGTCGCCGAGATTCTTCGGGCAGAATAGGTCGAGCGAAATAACTTGCCGAAACTTCGCCGGCACAGTACCGCGGCCACATCGTTGCTGACCCGCCAGGTTCACGAACCGACAGAGACGTGCAGGTTAAAGCGCAAGTCTCACCCATCACATAGCCCTTTCTCGACCATCTCGAGAACGCGTTCTGGGAGCCTTCGGAT
>JAFARV010000891.1 GCA_019245255.1 Acidobacteriaceae bacterium
TCCCTGCAAAATCTCGATCTCGCGATCGTTCAGGCCGACGCGGTCATAGAAGCGCCGCGAAGCCGGGTTACCAGCCTCAGCATTGGGCAAGAGGATCTTCGTCGGGCAGGTTTCAACGATCACGTCACCGATTTCGGAGTTGAGAACATCGCTCAAGTTCTGGGTGGCCAATATGACGGCCCCATTCATCTTGCGAAGCGTCTTCAGCCAATCGCGAAGGCGATCCCGGAATAGCGGGTGACGAAGATAGACCCACGCTTCATCGAGTGGCACCAAGGTCGGAGAACCATCGAGACGCTTCTCGATGCGTCGGAACAGATACAGCAAAACGGCAATGACAGCCTTGTCCCCGAGCTGCATGAGGTTTTCGGTCTCAAACGTGACAAAGCGTCCCGATCCGAGCACATCGTGATCTGCATCGAGCAGTTGCCCGAGTGGTCCACTTAGCGTGTAGTACTGCAATGCGCTCCGGATCTCCTCGTCTTGCACCTCGGCGCAGAACTCGGTCAGCGTACGGGCAGGAGACAGACGCAGTTGCTGGGCCGCCTCGGTGATGGCTTGGCGGTGCTTTGGGCCGACTACCAATCCCTGAGCAACGCACAGGCCCTCAAGCCAGTTCACGGACCACGCCAAGTCGGCGTCGGTGTCGATCTCGCGCAGCGGACAGAACGCCAAATGAGTTTTGTCGCCGCCCACGTCATAAAATTCACCATCGGCGGCGCGGTTGAGCACGTAAAGAGAGTAGCCCTTGTCGAACGCAAATACCTGCGCATCCGGATACCGGAACCATTGGGCGGCGATCAGTCCCAACAACGTGGACTTCCCGGCACCCGAAGGTCCGATGATCATCGTGTGCCCGAGGTCGTTGACATGCAGATTGAACCGGAACGGCGTAGCCCCGCTTGTAGCCGCATAGAGCAGCGGAGGACTCCCTTTCGGCATCAACGCCGAAGGATTCTCGCGCAACCCAGCCCACACCGAGGTAATCGGCAGTAGGTCGGCCAGGTTCAACGTGTGCAGAACAACACGGCGAACGTTTCGATAGCCATCACCCGGCAGACTGCCACGCCACGCCTCAACAGCGTTCACGGTCTCAATACGGGATGAGAAGCCCAGGTTCTGGACCGTCTTCGCCACGAGCGCGGCAGCCTCATTGACCACTTGCTCGTCTTCGTGCATGCAAACAATCACGCTCGTGTAGAACGCAAACTGAATGTCACCGGAACTAGCTACGCCCATTGCTTCTTCGGCATCAACAGCCATCTGCTGTGCATGTAAATTGATCGGCCCGTTTTGGGTCCGAAAGATCTGATCCTTCCAACCGCGAATGCGGCTTCTCCACTTCTTGCGCGTCTTGTCCAGATAGGATCGAGCTTCTTCTGGATCCATCAGAATTGCCCGCGTGTTCCAGCGGTACTCGATGGCCAACGAATCGAGCGCATTCAGCATGCCGGGAAAGCTGGTGTTGGGAAAGCCATCAATCGCAACCACCCGTATGTGCTTTCGTCCGACGCGCGGCTCGATGCCAGCCGTGAAGTCATCAGCGGACAGAATGTCGTTCAGGTATGAGGGGATCAACGGGAGTGCGAAGGGATAGTCTTGACCTGCAATCGTTCGTCGGATGTAGCGGAGCAAATTGTCACGCCGCAGAAATTCACCAAAGGTGCCCTCTGACGCCTCAGATCGCAAGCGCGTCATCTGAAACAATGAGCCGAAGAAGTCTTCAAAATGCGCGACTCGCGTTCGGAAGGCCGCGAGTGCCTGATCCGCAGCAGAACGCCGGTTTGTCTGACCATCAAACAGCCAACCGCGAACGGTCTGCTCTGTCTCGCTGGGCGGAAGGTATGTCAATGTCACAACGTACTCACTCTCAAAGTGGGCGCCTTCACGAAGAAACTGTTCCCGACGCTCATCGTCGATTAAGCGTGTAATCGGATCAGGAAAGGCGCCGGCCTCCGGGTACTCAGGCGCGCGCGTCCGAATCGCGTCACACTGGATCATCCAACCCGTTCCGAGCCTGAGCACCCCATTCAGCCGGGCGCTGAGAACGGCCATTTCGGCATGAGTGGCCGAAGCGAGATCAGGGCCTCGAAATGACCATGCGGCCATGAGGGATCCATCCTGTTGGAGGAGGATCCCGTCGTCAATAAGAGCGTCGTAGAGGAGGAGGTCTGCGAGGCTCTGAGGCCGCGTACGATGTTCATTGATCCGCATGTATCACCTCCAATTGCGCGGGAATGATGCGTACCGCGAATACAACCGGCTCTTGGCAGGATAGAAACTCACGTAACGCACATGGCGAACGTACACATGCCTCATAAGTGGGTCGGCTTTGCCCATGCGCGTCAACACGGCGACCGCACAGAGCCAGAATGCTACTCCGGCGAGCACTCCCCACCACGTCGCGAGCGTGAACGCCAGACAAGCCGACGTGAGCCCGGAAAACAAAACCAATTCCCGATCCCCGCCGAGGAGTACGTGTGGACGGTTTGCGGACTGATGAATTACGATCTCCCGCGGCTTGTCCAGATCCTGCATAATGGCCTAGATCACCGCTCCGGTAACGCCGAAGGCGGAACTCAAGATGTTCGTGGCGAAGACAATCACCGCAACCACCAGGCCGAGCAACGCGGCGCGGCGGGCAAACTCGTTCATTTCGCCGCCCCACATCAGGGTCGCGCCAGTCGCGAAAATCCCAATGATGGAAATCGAGAATGCCACCGGTCCCGTTAAGGAGGTGGCGATCATGCGAAGCGGTGATTCCCACGGCATCGCACCCGTTGTACCGGCACGCATCGCCATCGCAAAAGTGAACGCGATGAGCATCCGGTATGCCGTCTTGTGTTCTTTGAAACGACGATAAAGTTGATTCATAAGCATGACCTCTGAGCGTTGTTAGACGTACTCGACTTCGTAGCGGCCATCGCGACACCCGGTCACCAGAGCCACTTCACGAACTTTCCGGCCTGCGGGCAGCGACGGTTCCTCATCAATGAAGACCACCACGTCTACCGCCTCGGCAATCAGCCGCTGAATGTGTTCGCCCGCTGGGGCATTTGCCGCTTCAGCAACCAGGCTTTCCAAGCGTTGCAGTCCACTTGCGGCATCATTCGCATGAAGAGTAGCGATTCCGCCTGGATGCCCGGTGTTCCAAGCCTTGAGTAGGGCGTGCGCTTCGGCCCCGCGCACCTCACCGACAATAATGCGTGTCGGCTTCAAACGCATACAGGCTCGAAGACAGTCGAGCATCGAAACCCGGGAGTTCGCCCGAAGCTCAACATGATTCTGCATCGAGCATTGAAGCTCCGGCGTATCTTCGATGCAGATCACGCGATCATGTGGCGCAAGCTGCGCCATCGCGTCGAAACAGGCGTTTAGAAAAGTGGTTTTACCCGATCCTGTTGCACCGGCAACAAGGACGTTGCGTTTCATCTGAATTGCATTTCGAATGACGTCTGCATGAGACAAACCGCCGAGCCCAGCTCGAAAAAGATCGTGACGCCGTGTCCGGTTGAGCGGGTCAGCAGCGTCCGTCAGAATTCCCGAGCTCTCATAGTTCGCCAGCGTAAAAATGCGGCGCGGACGAAGGCGGATCGCGAACATCGGTTGAGCAACGACCGGCGGCACAATGCCTTCGAATCGGCTTCCATCGAGGGGTAACTCGGTCTCGAGGATCGGGCGATCATGGTTCACCGTCGTTCCGCGCCATGCCGCAATCGTGTTCATCGCGCTCATTGCTTGTCCCGGCGCAATCGACCCGGCGCAGCAGAAACCCTGTCCCATCCGCTTCGTCCAGACCGAGGAATCAGGGTTGAGCAGGATGTCTTCGACGCTATCGTCTGCAAGCAAGGACAGCACAAGGTCGCCGAGTTCACGCTTTAGCTTGACCTCGTAGCGTGTCCTCTGTTCCTCGTTCTGCACGAATTGCGCGGTCGCCATTGACTTCTTTAAAACGGATGTTATATTTCCGATTAGGTCGGGAGATATTCCGCCCTGTGCCTCACATACTGAAGCGGCATGCAAGCACATTCGGGACAAGAGACCAATTAATGTATTCGATAATTCCGCAAAATTACTTGGAAACGGGAGTAGTGCCTATCTGCATCAGCCATGTTGATAACTTCGGTAGGCCAGTTTTTAAGGGCTGGATTGAGGCTGTTCCCCGGATTGCAGAGCCAGTGCGAAACTTGGCACGAAAAGTAGGCGATGTTTGGCTCTCTTCGCAACTGGCGGAAGAATCAGTACATCAATTGTCAGCAAATCACGGCGAAGTTCTGGGTCCGGCTCCGAGCTCCGCGATATACATTGAGGCATCTTGGCGTGCCGCACACATGATCGCTGGAGGCCGCCGTGAGCGAGAGGGTTTAAATATCCAGCTTCACGATGTGATGCTGGCCTGCCTGCGCGAACCTTCCGATTTCGCTCGCGCATTCGAAGATGCTGAGTACTTCGAACGGGTGCTGCAGGAGCTCAAAAGAAGAGGCATGGACGGTGTCGAGCGGATCGTTAAGATGTATCTGGCCGACGCCGAAGACCAAATTCCCGCCGCTTTCGGAATTGAGAAGAAGGCGAGCAAGGCTTGGCAGAGCTTGTGTAAACGGTTCCTGCGAGGCATAAGGAGAGCTGCAGGTTCGCTCTGAGCGCAAGCTTCGTCGGGTGTAATAATG
>JAFARV010000992.1 GCA_019245255.1 Acidobacteriaceae bacterium
GGTGGCCCGCAAGCCGCGATTCTCAGCCACTCGCTCTGGCAACGCACATTTGCAAGCGATCCCGCGATTGTTGGAAAGCCAATCAGTCTGCGAGGTGAACCTTACACCGTCATCGGTGTTATGCCCCCGGCCTTCCGAACAGACCAGCAGGCGGATCTGTGGACTCCGCTGCGGCCGTCCCGGAACGGAGAGGGAAGCGGCACCAACTATGGGGTGATCGCACGGCTGAAGCCGGGCATAACGTGGGCCGCCGCCCAGGCAAAGGTCCAGGCGCTAAGCAGAACATTGCGTCCTGCGGGGTTCCCCAAAGAGGTCGTCTTCGAAGAGCGGCTTGGTCCGTTGAAAGACATTGCCCAAGACACACGCAAGCAGATCCTGCTCACTTGGAGCGGAGTTTTGCTCGTCCTTGTGATCGGATCGGCAAACGTCGCGGCGCTGCTGATTGCCCGCGCACAGGCACGCAGGCGCGAGGTTGCGGTCAGACTCGCCATTGGCGCAAGACGCGGTGCAATCGTTCGCCAATTGCTTATTGAGAGTCTGTTGCTCGGCGTCACCGGCGCGGTCGCGGGAGTGGCGCTCGGATACGTGGCGCTTGAAGCGCTGAAGAGATTGGGCGCGGAACAGTTTCAGCTCTGGTACCCGATCGCGCTCGACTTGCGCGTTTTCACTGCGATGCTCGTTCTGGCTTTACTCGTGAGTATCGCTTCGGGTCTGCTCCCAGCCGCTGCCGCCATGCGCGTCGACAGTCGTTCGGTGCTGGTCGAAAACGACCGCTCTTCTGCCGGATCCAGGCGGAATCTGCTCGGCGCCTCGCTGGTTGTTTGCGAAGTTGCGCTGAGCTTGGTGATGTTGGTGAGCGCGGGCCTGCTGGTCCGCACGCTGCTGTTTCTCGACCGGCAGGATCCTGGGTTCGTTCCGCAAAATTTGCTGACAGCCCAGACCTCTTTGCAGGACGCCCGGTACCAGACCCATACAGCAGTTGCCGCCTTGTTTGATCGCGGGCTTGAACAGATAAGGCGAATTCCGGAAGTCGAGGCCGCGGGTGTGGCGTTGACTCTACCCTTTGAGCGTCCCTTGAATGACGGATTTCGCGTACTCGACGGTCCTCACAGCGGGCAGGGCTTTTCAGAAGTTGTGTACGCCACGCCTGGGTATTTAGAAACTGTGAGAATTCCTTTACTACGGGGCAGGACGTTTCGGCCCAGTGACAAAGATTCCTCGCAGAGCGTTGTCATCGTCAGTGCATCCTTCGCCCGCAAGTTCTTCGGAGACCCCAACGCGCTTGGACGGCACTTGCAGCTCGGCAAATCCGTTGCAGAGGTCGTTGGAGTCATCGCCGATGTCCAACAACACAGCGGGCTCGACTCTGGTCCACCGGTCTCTGTCACTCCGACTCTGTATGTTCCAGTTACCCAGGCTGGCGACGAGTGGCTTGGTGTCGTTCATACCTGGTTTTCGCCGAGCTGGGTCGTACGTGCCCGGGGAGAAACCGGCGCCCTTGCCCGCCAAATGCAAAACGCACTTCGTTCGGTCGATCCGCGTCTGCCCATGTCGCACTTCTACAGCATGGAATACCTTCGAAACGATGCCTTACGGGAGCAGCGCTACCATGCCGTCCTCTTTTCCTCGTTATCCGGACTCGGGTTGTTTCTTGCGGTAGTGGGTCTCTACGGAATCATGAAGCAATCCGTCACACAGCGGACACGCGAAATGGGAATCCGCATGGCCTTGGGTGCAACGCTCCGGCAGGCTCTGAATGCCGCCACTCGTCCCGGAGTTCGCTACCTGGTCACGGGTCTGGCCCTTGGGTGCCTCTTGTCGGCGGCCTGCGTGCAACTCCTCAAGCAAATGCTCTGGGGTGTCCAGCCCCTCGACCCCCGAACGTTTGCGGTCATGGCTTTGTTTTTAGCGGTCTGCGGACTGGCCGCGACCTTGATTTCGGCGCTGCAGATTGTCCACCTGGACCCTGCCCAAACTCTCCGCCAGGAATAGCCCGGCAGCAGCCGGTCCCCCCTGCCCTGATACTCTTAGATTTCGTTCGGTATCGCCACCTCGCCCCATCCGACCAATCGCCTGATCCGGAGTTCGTTCGGTAATTCGGCTCCAACTTGTTGATTCCATGTTGATCCTCGCCTCCGCCTCGCCCCGGCGCCACGAACTGCTGTCGAACGCCGGGATCTTGCACATTGTCCGGCCGGCATCGGTCCCGGAAATTCGCGCGCCCGGCGAAAGCCCCGTCGATTTCGTACGCCGGCTCGCCTACGAAAAAGCTCATGCCATCGAGGCCGCTCCGGACGATATTGTTCTGGGCGCCGACACAATCGTTTGCGTCGATTCCGAGGTATTTGAGAAACCGTCCAGCCTCGAAGACGCCGAACGCATGCTCAATGCTCTCTCGGGCCGGGACCACTGGGTCTACACCGGCATTTGCCTTCGTTCCGCACTACGAGTAATCCAGGACGTCGCCGAAACGCGGGTCTCGTTCGTCCAACTTACGACTGATGAAATTCGGGAGTACACTCAAACCGGGGAGCCGCTGGATAAGGCGGGAGCATATGCGATCCAGGGGCTGGCGTCAAAATTTGTGTCTGGCATTGTGGGCTGCTATCACAACGTGGTCGGCCTGCCGGTATCGCTGGTCTACACGCACCTGAAAACCTTATGAAACAAGCAGTTGCGATCTGTGCTGCCGCTGCATCGGCGTTTCTTTCCGTTCAATGTCGGGCCGCCGGACCGCAGGATTGGGAGCAGCAGGGAATCGTGTACCTGTACCATTCCGTCAATGCCCGCCTGCACACGGTTCCCATTCAAGCGGTCCATCTCGGGGACGGTTTTTGGACCTCCCGCCGCTCAGTCACAACGGAACGCAGTTTGCCGACGATGCTGCAGTTGCTCGAGGAACACGGCGAGATCGACAACTTCCGTCGCCTCTCCGGAAAGAAAAATGTGCCTCGAAAAGGCCCCGTTTACACGGATTCCGATGTTTACAAGTGGATTGAAGCAGCGTCTTGGGCTATCGCCTCGAACGAGACCTCTGCATCCGACAAACAGAAATTTCGTTCGGAAATCGAGTCTTTGACCGCAGACATCGTCGCTGCCCAGGAGCCCAGCGGCTATCTGGACACCTATTATCAGGGAGATAAGGCCCACCTGCGATTCACGGAAATGACCCGCTCGCACGAGGGTTATTGTCTGGGACACCTGATCCAGGCGGCAATCGCCTACTACCGGGCTACGGGAAGCCGGGCGCTGCTTGATCCCGCGGTCAAATATGCCAGCTTCCTCGTGGATAACTTCGGCCCCACGAAACGGCCCTTTCTGACCGGGCACCCCGAGTTGGAGATGGCTTTGGTTGAGCTATACCGGACAACCGGAGATGGCCGATACCTGGATTTCGTTCGGTATGTGTTCAGTGGCGTCGAGCGGGATCGCCTGAAGCTGAAGGATTCCGAAGTCCGGTACATGTTTAGCGGAAAGCCATTCACTTCGCGCACGGAATTTGAAGGGCACGCGGTCCGGGCGTTATACGCGAGTTCAGGCGCAACCGACTACTTCACTGAGACCGGTGATCCCGCCTACAAAAAGACGATTGATCTGCTTTGGACCGACTTAACGACCCGGAAAATGTACATCACCGGGGGTGTCGGCTCCCGATCCAACGGCGAAAGTTTTGGTGACCCTTACGAACTGCCCAGCCTGGAAGCGTATGCCGAAACCTGTGCGGCTGTCGCAAACGTGATGTGGAACTACCGGTTATGGCTTCTGACCGGCGATGCAAGCTATGCGGACGTGCTCGAACGCGCTCTTTACAACGGAGTCAATTCGGGTATGTCGCTTTCCGGCACGCTCTATTGCTACAGAAACCCATTGGCTTCGAATGGCGAAAGGCTGCGTAATCCCTGGTATGACACGGATTGTTGCCCGCCGAATGTCGAGCGGCTGTTCGAATCCCTGCCAGGCTATTTCTATGCAACGGGTCGGAGCGGTGTGTACGTAAACCTCTATCAGAATTCTGACTTGGATTGGCATCTCGAGGATGGAACCGCGCTCAAGCTTTCGCAAAGCACGAATTACCCTTGGAGCGGAGATGTCCATATAGATGTCGAACCCGGGCGACCGTCCGATTTCACTGTATTCCTGCGCTGGCCGGCGTGGGCCCCAGCGGCCCAGGTCGAAGTCAACGGGGAAGCCGTGCCCGTCAACAACCTGCAGCCGGGCTCGTTCATTCCGCTCACCCGGCGGTGGAAGCACGGGGACTCGATCTCCCTGACACTGCCGATGCAGCCCACGGAAATGGTTGCAAACCCGCGGGTTACTGACGATTACGGCCGCGTCGCGATCGCGCGTGGTCCGCTCGTCTACGCGCTGGAACAAATCGATCAGTCTGGAGCGTCTCTGGCAGATCTCTTTATCCGGACCAGCGCGTCGCCTGTTGCCGAGGCGAAAAAAGAGCTTCTCGGCGGTGTCACCGTCGTAAAGGTCCAGGGGCTGGCCGCTGAGAAGCCCGTCGTGCAAGAACCGTTATACCAACCGTTATCGGTAGCGGTCAGTCGCCCGAAGCGTACGCTTACCCTGACCTTAATTCCGTATTACGCGATGGAAAATCGGGAACCAACGCCAATGGAGGTCTGGATTCCTATTGCTCGATTTGATACTAGTGCGGCTATGACACCCCGATCGGCGACGGAGGGTAGCCCGCGCGATGCGCATGTCTCTTCTGCCAATCGCACAGTACTCGTCCCTTAGATGCCGGAGGGCATGCTGCGAAACCTTTTCGTAGGATGTACAATCATCTAAGTACTAGCCTTTTTAATATCTTAAGCAACATTAAGCAATGCATTTAAGACATTTCGAGTTCAGGCGCTTGGCGACATTCGCCTTTTTGGCCGCCGCGTCGACGCTGGTGGTGTTTCCGCAAACCGCCCCGGTTCCAGATAATCAGTCAAACCCCGAAACGAAACAGCCGGCGCGAGTGGTGCCAAGCGTCCCCGGAACTGCCGCCGCAGTAGACTCGAACGGCTACAAGGTTGAGTCACCGGACATTCTCTACATCAGAGTCTGGCACCAGCCCGACTTCACCGGTGGTTTCAGCGTGCATCCGGACGGAAAAATCACCATGCCCCTGATTGGCGACCTCCAAGCCGGCGGAAAAACGCCCGCCGAGATCGAAAAGATTGTTAAGGAGGCTCTGACTAAATACGTGAAGGAGCCTATTGTGACGGTTACCGTCCAAGATGTCCTAAGCAAAAAGTACTACTTGGACGGCGAATTTAACCGGCCCGGCGAATACGAACTGATCTCCCCGACCACTGTTCTTGAAGCGATCAGCAAAGCCGGCGGACTGGCAGCATTCGCGAATCCCAAAAAGATTTACGTGCTACGCGGTGACAAGCGCATTCCGTTCAACTACAAAGATGTGATTCATGGAAAGAACTTGGACCAAAACATACAACTGCAACCCGGGGATCATCTGGTCGTTCCATAACTAGGAAACACTCATGCTAGAACGAATTTCGGTTCCGCGCCGCCCTATGGATTTCGAAGACTACATGGACATTCTGCGGCGTAATTTCCGCTGGGTCCTGGCGCCGGCCTTTGCCGGCCTGGTGATCTCAACGGTCGTCGCCTATCTGTTGCCCGATACGTACGTTTCAACGGCGCTGATGCGGATTGTGCCGCAGCAGATTCCGGAGTCGTTTGTGCAGAATGCGAGTAGCCAGCAAATCGCCGATCACATCAATGCGATGGCCGAGAATATCCTCAGCCGGAACACTCTCACCAGCCTGATCAACACCTACCACCTGTACAAAACGGAGCTCAAAAGCGAGCCCATGGAAGACGTTATCAACAAGATGCGGTCTTCGATTGCAATCCGGCCGACTGCCGGGGTAGCGAATGTCACCGGCCGGAATGTACCTGCCATGCAGGTATCGTTTACCTATAATGACCCCGCAATAGCCAAGGCCGTCTGCGATGACGTGGTGGGGCGGTTCCAGAGTCAGAACACACAGGAGACCCTGGAGGCACATGAGCAGGCGAATCAGTTCCTCGATGACGAATTCCAGCGGGCGAAACGCGATCTGGACGCGCTCGATCAGAAACT
>JAFARV010001028.1 GCA_019245255.1 Acidobacteriaceae bacterium
CCACCACGCTGTGAATACGATCAGCGTGCGATGCGCTGGTGGATTTCTTGCAGCGAGCAGCAGAAAGGGACCGAGCGCAATAAAAAAGCTCAAGAACATTGGCTCTGTTTCGTTGTGCATTTCTACAAGCCACTTTGCGTGCCACAAGTCGGTGTAGAGCGGATAGATCAGGGCTATAAACAAAATGCCTAAGACAACCAAAAATATCTGCAAGGCGCGACGTTTCATGGCAGCCTCGTCAGGAATTGTCGCACGAACGGAGTGGCAGGTATTCTTTGCCTGCCTCGCCGGTCCTGCGATGGGTGAGTTTTGCGACAACCAGAAACCCAATAGAATCAGACCATCTGGTGTTGCAAAAGTCTGATGCAAATTCAATCGCAAGCCAGGCTCCCGCTCATCGGAGCATCTCTTCCGCGCAGCCTTTTATCGGACCTGAGGAGGATGGCACCTCCAATCGCAAATGTTTGTTGCAAAATGAAACCCACAACAATGCCCTTCTGTGCAGACTGCGGCTTGAGCCTTTGGCCAGGAAGAAA
Source organism: Acidobacteriaceae bacterium (assembly GCA_019245255.1). GTDB lineage: Bacteria > Acidobacteriota > Terriglobia > Bryobacterales > Bryobacteraceae > Bog-105. The sequence continues at coordinate 537 of JAFARV010001028.1, forward strand.
TCAAGTGGACGCGAAGTCGACTATGGTGAGATTGCCGTTCGGATTTGACCTAAATATGCGAGAACGCCAACGGCGTCCTTTATTCCCAGTCCTCGAGTTTGAGATCGCCGACTCTTCCGAACTCGCGAGTGTTGTGAGTGACGAGAATAGAACCACTCGCCAAAGCAATGGCTGCAATCATCAGATCATTTGGTCCAATTGGTATTCCTTGTCGCTCCAAATCTGCGCGGATCGCGCCATACGTGGTGGCCGAAACGATCGTCAAAAGGCAACGAGTTGAACATACCGCAGAATCGGTTTAGACGAGCCGTAGTACGCTCTCCGACGTTGCTCTTCGCTGCACCGTACACGAGCTCGGCCTTCACAACCTCGCGGGCCTCAAATTCTCCTTGATTTCCGCGCTCAAGTGGCTGATCTGCGAAGGCACCGTAGGTCTCTTGGAAAAAATCCTCGGGCCATCCGTTAGCGCTGGCTTGCACGGGCTGGACAACGACCACTACTTCAACATCCGTTTCGGGTAACCCTGTGGGCACACGTAAATATAGGATTCCATCGGCTTCCAAGGACTTGAGGCTCATTTTTAATGTGCCCGCTTGAAATACTGCACAGCGCGCTCGTGCTGTTCGGCCGCCGCCCGGGTTTTGAAGGTTCCGAGATTCTTGCGCTTCCCTGTTTTGGGATCTCTTTTCTTTGAGTACAATCGATACCCGCCACTTGGCAATTTCCGGATCATAGGACTCCCACTATGGCTATCAAAAGTACAGCGCCTCGGCAACCCTGCACGGGGCTAAGCGGCACTGGGCTACAGGTCTGCTGGTCTGACTTGGCATCGGCCACTCAGCACTTCAGACTGGAGACTCTGGGGTGGGCGCTCCAGGAGAACATTGACTCGCCGGCTCCGGAACGGGTTCGATCGAACGTAATAGAAAGAGGTAGGCAAAAATTCCGGCCAACAGCAAACTAGCGGCAACGCCGAACGCGGCTGCGAATGACTTGGTCCAACTCAAAATGTAGCCCGTAATGATGGGGGCGACAATCCCGGCCAATTGATTACCGGTGTTCAAGATACTACCTACCTTGCCGACGCTGCCTCTTGGCGCGATGAGAGCGGGAATGGACCACCCCACCGGGGCAGCAGCGGATAACCCACCTAAAGAAATGCTCAACCAGATGAGGGCGATGACAGAACTATTAGTGAGAATTGCACCGGCTATACACGATCCGGCCAGTGTTCCTCCGATCAGCGTGCCAAGACGCACCTTCGTCTGGTCACGCCCGCGGCGGATAAGATGGTCGACCAGAAATCCGCCGATGAAAAGATCGGTCAGAGTAGCAAAAAGCCAAGGTACGGCGGAATAGAAAGCCGCATGCAATGCGTCAAGATGCAGCATTGAAAAATAAGTTGGCAGCCAAAGTAACAATAAGTAGAAACAGTAGTTGTAGCCGAAGAATCCGGTTACTAGCCCGATGACTTTCGGCTGTTTCAACAGGAAAGTCAAGGGCGCGCTCTCAGGTGCCGCGTCTCTGGAGGTCCCCGGTTTCTTTGCTGACGGATTATCTTTATAAAAAAGACAAAAGGCGCCAAAGTACAGAAAGCTGAGCGCGCCGGAGGCCGCGAAACTCCAACGCCACCCAAAATGAATCAACAAAACCCCGACTAGGGGTACGCCGATCGCCGGCCCGAACTTGGCGGCGGCATCGAAGATAGCTGTCGGCAAGCCTCGCTGATTGCGTGGGAACCATTGGTCGATGGCCTTTGCGTTTGCCGGAAAAGTTGGAGCTTCGCCCAGACCTAACAGCAGACGCATGACGAAGAAGCTCGCTATGCCGGGCGACAGCGCTGCGCCAAAGCTGGCAAGACTCCATAGAAAGGAACCGATTCTCCCTATCCGTTTAACTCCGAAGCGGTCGAGAAGCACACCAACGGGAAGCTGCGAGAAAGCATATGTCCAATTGAATGCCCCCAATAGATAACCGAAGCCAACGGCAGAGATTCCAAAGTCAGCGTGCAGTGCATCGTAGGAAACTGAAATGTTGACTCGGTCGATGTAGTTGACCAACACCCCAATGCCGAGCAGGATTGCGATTTCCCAACGGCGGTGATCACGGATGTCCGACTGCACTACATTTCCGATATCCGCCGTGAAACGGTAAATCGCTGGTCGATGTCCGGCAGCAATTCACATCCCAGCCCTGGCATTTGGGAAACGGTGACATAACCGTTCTTTACTTGGGGCAAGTCCGTCACGACATCTTTGTACCAGCCGTTATAGAAGGCGCGAACGGATTCCTGAACCAGGGCATTCGGCGCATTTAGGGAAAGGTGGACCGACGCTGTGAATACGACAGGTCCGGTACAATCGTGCGGAGCAACGGGCAAGTGCCACGCCTCGGCCATCGCGGCAATCTTTCTTGCTTCGGATAAGCCACCGCACCAACCCAAATCCAACATTATGATTCCCGCAACCCCTGTCTCCAGCAGATCCCGAAATGCCCAACGGCTGCCAAGTGTCTCCGACGCGCAGATCGGCGCGGGTGAAACTTGTTCGTAGCGCCTCAGGCTTGAGAGGCTGTTCATCTTTATCGGATCCTCATGCCAGTACGTTCCGTATGGCGCGAGGGCTTGCGCGATCTTCATCGCCGGAAGCAAGTTCCACAGGGAGTGGAACTCTACCATGATGTCCATGCTGTCGCCCACCCGCTTACGTATCTTCTCAAAAGGTGCAAGGGCGTCACGCAATTCAGCGCTCGAGATGTGATGGCCGTGATTCACTTCGGCAGCGATATCGAACGGCCAGATCTTCATGGCAGTAATGCCCTCCGAGAGCAGCGACTCGGCAAGTTCGTCTGCCCGATGGAGAAAGTCGATCAGGTCATCGAAGCCCGTCACGTCGCTTTGATCTAAGTTCGAGTTGATTCCCCAATTCCGTGTAGATTGCGTCTCGGAACGGCGCATGTATGCCGAACCGGCGCATGTGTTGTAGGTTCGGATTTCGTTTCGCGTCCAGCCCCCAAGCAATTGAACAATAGGTTGTGCCGTCGCTTTGCCGAACAAATCCCAAAGGGCGAGATC
>JAFARV010000373.1 GCA_019245255.1 Acidobacteriaceae bacterium
AGCCGTACCGAACAACTGCTGCGCCGGCGCACGGAAGCGCTGGCCCGTACTGAGCAGAAATTTCGTGCGGTCCTCGAAGCCGCACCGGACGCAATGCTGATTACAGGTCTCAGCGGAGTCGTTCAGCTTGCGAACTCGCGCACCGACGCCCTGTTTGGTTACTCTCGCGACGAAGTTACCAGCCTCAACATCTCAATGCTGATCCCGGAATGGCAGCCGCCCATCGTCATCCCGGAAGATATCCAGGCTAAACCGATGCTCGAATCCCGGCTGACTGCGCTGCATAAAAACGGGTCGATCTTTCCTATTGAAATCACTCTCAGCCCTTTTGAGAGCGATGATGGAATACTCATTACCACGGCTGTCCGTGACGCCACCGAAAAGGTACAAGCTGAAGAACGTATTCGCCAGATCAATACTGAACTTGAGATGCGCGTTGCGGATCGTACCGCCGAACTGACGCGCTCGAATGATGCACTACGTCAGTTCGCTTGGGCAGCCAGTCACGACCTTCAGGAACCTGCGCGCATGGTTCTCAGCTACGCGCAGTGGCTTACAAAATCGGCCGGCGAGAAGCTCAACGACAGTGAACGTGAGATGCTCTCCTGCATCCAGGAGAACGGACTGCGCCTGCAGACGCTACTTGCCGCGTTACGGCAATATATTTTCATTGCGGAATCGGGTCAGGAGAACTGGGAATCGGTCGATTGCAATCGCGTGTTGCTCCATGTTCTCGACTGCCTCAAAGGAGCCATTCGCGAAGCGAATGCGGTAATCACCTACGATCCGTTACCCGGCATTCAATCGGTAGAGGTGTTACTTTTCCAGTTGTTTGAGAATCTCATCTCAAACGCATTGAAATACAGGTCGGAGATTGAGCCGAAAATCCACATCTCCGCTGAGCTCATCGATCGCCGGTGGGTTTTCTCTGTCGCTGACAACGGGATCGGTATCGAGCCGGAACAATCCAACTACATCTTCGGAGTGTTCAAACGCCTTCACGGAAGGCAGTATTCCGGTACAGGGATTGGGCTCGCCATCTGCAAGGCTGCCGTCGAACGTTTGGGCGGCCGCATCTGGGTGGAATCAAAACCTGGCGAGGGCGCCACCTTTCGGTTTGCTCTGCCTCAGAAAGGACTCTTATGAGTGGCGTCCACATTCTGGTCATAGAAGATAATCCCGGCGACGTCCGTCTGATTCAGGAAGCCCTCCGATCACAGACGGTTAGCTTCCGCATGACGCATTACGATACTGCGGACCGCGCTCTGAAAGCGGTGCATCGTTATCAGCCTGGAGCTGCCGATGTGCCGGACATCATGTTGGTCGACTTTAATCTTCCCGCGGGCAACGCCACGGACATACTGATAGCGGCTGCGAAGAATCCTGCGCTCGCGCGAATCAAGAAGGCAGTTATGACTTCGTCCGTCGCGCCGAAGGATCGCGATCAGGCCATCCTTCACGGTGCGGACTGCTTTATCTTCAAGCCCGCCGATTTGGACGGCTTCCTCAATGAAGTCGGCGGAGCTCTTCGCACGCTGTGCGACGAAGTCTCTGCCCTGAGCGCAGGGCGGCCATCTGGCTGACACGAGCCCTCAGCCGCAGCGGTTCGGCCATCGCTGCCAGTCGTCTAGACTTCTGGCGATCTCACGCACAGAGAGACATGCCATTCCATCTAGGGGCGCCGTGGCCTTTGCTTTTTCTCGTTCCCGAGCAAGCCCCCGATCTTTTCGACGAGTTCCGATGTCTCTTTGACGTCACGCTCCGCACGATCGATAAACGTGTTTGCCGCCCAATACAACACCTTCGCTCTCCGGATGTCGCCCGAGCGCATGCTCTTCAGACACTTCTCCGCATATCGTTCCGCTTCGGCATACTCACCGTCCAGGAATCCAGGCAAGCTGTGATCCCGCTTCAGATGTTCCCGCCCTTCGGTGATCCGATTGACTAAGGAGATCACCTTGTTCTCCTCCGGAGTGAGTGTGGCAGCCCGCGCCCGCAAAAACTCTGCGAACATCGCGGACACACTGTCCCCAAGTTCCTGCTGCGCCTGTTCGAGAAGCGGTAAATCGCTGTCCTTGACGTAGATGGTTTTGTTTGGCATGGTCTCAGTATACACATACGTACATTGGGATACTTTTTATGAGCTGGATTGTGTTCGACACACAATCATGGTCATCGGCCCGCGCCAACCAGCGCACGCAAGTCTCCGATTACATTTTCAAGATTTGCGGAGCGCGTTGAAAGGTTCTCCGCAATGCCATGCGTTTTTTCTGCTTCTTGAGCGCTCTTGATGCCGATGCCGCCGATATGATTGAGCGATTCGTTAATCTGGCGAATGTTTTCGGCTTGTGACTGTGCATTCGCGGCGATCTCGCCGATGACTGAATGGATATTCCGAGACTTGTTTATGATTTCGCTCAGAGCGTGAGCAGCGCCACCGCTGATGTGGAACGCTTCCTTTGATTTCGCGACCGACGCTTCGATCAGTTCCGCGCTTTGATGCGCTGCATCTGCGCAGTTCTTTGCCAGGTTACGAACTTCGTCTGCAACTACTGAGAAGCCAAGCCCGGCCTCCCCGGCTCTCGCAGCCTCCACCGCCGCGTTCAGCGCCAGAATGTTTGTCTTGAAGGAGATGCCATCGATCACCTTGATGACGCCCATAATGTGAGCGCTCTGCTCTTGCGCCTGCTCGGTCGCACTGACGAGCTGCTGGATGGACTGTGTGGCAGCGTCCGCGCTCGCCACGGTCTCGGTCGAAGACTCCTGTGCAAGGCTCGCGTGCCGGCTCGTCGACTGTATGCGGCCGGCGAAGTCGGAAAGCGAACTCTCGATCTGTTCAAGCGAGGCGGAAGTAGAGGAGACATTGTCTGAGAGTGCCTGGCTGGCGGTCCAAATCCTCTCTGTGAACTCACTGGATGCCTTGTGCTCCTGCAACAGGTGGGAAACGATGGAACTCATCCGTCTCGTGATGGAGCCGGCGATGAACACGAACCAGGCAGCAACACCGCCCAGTCCGAGAACCAATGCGGCGAGAATGTTCCGCAGAGAGCGCTGGTTGGTTTCTCTAAGGTGCTGTTCTGCACGCTGCGATTCCGAATCCGCGATTTTTACCAGGTTCCGGACATACACTTCGTACTTGGCGCGCTCCGGCTCATAGGTTTCAAAATAGAGCTTCCGCGCCTTGTCCACCTTTCCGTCGCCGACCGCTTCCAGAACGCTCGTGTCAATGTCGCGGAGAACTTTGGCATCCAGATCGCGCATTTGACGCAGTGTGTTTTGGACCTCAGGGCTGCCACCGGCTTTCTCAATCGCCGCAAGTACCTTTTCGTTATCGTCGTAGGCTTTGATTTTTCGGACATTAGACGTAGGGTTGTCCGGATCCAACATCATCGTCTTGGTCGCATCATCCTGAGTTAAGAGCAGGGACAAAGACGTGAGTGCCAACCCGCGCAGCTGCTGCGCAGCGATGAGCGGCGCTGCATTGTCGCGCAGGCTGCGCCAGGTGATCAGCGAGATCATACCGCCCATCACGACCAACGGGACGGCCGTCAGGTAAAGTTTGCGACTGAGAGTCAGATTCTGCACGATCGCCCGGGCCTGCCTACTTCTTGACGTTTACGATGAGCTTCATTCTCGGATGGATGGAACAGCGCACCTCGGCGGTACCTTCGTTCGCGAACGGAACCGTAGACGAGGCGCCAGGTCCCTGACGACGCAGATCGAACTCCATACCCGGTGTCATTGAAAACACGTTATGAGTGATGTCATCCGTGTTCTTGAACGTAATCGTGTCGCCGGGTTTGATTGTGATCTCGGTTTGCGAGAATGCTCTATCCTTCTGAATGATGGTGTGATCGGCGGCATTCAGCGCGCCGGCGACCGCGAAGGCCGCGATGATGAGCTTCTTCATCTATTTATTTACCTCGGTAGTGCGGGAATACTCACGGTTTGCGGCTCGGAACTGGTGAGTGCACGCAAGAACTCAATGAGATCTTTCTTCTCTTGTTCTGCCAGATGAAGCGGCTGAATCTCAGGGGCAAGGCTGGGCCTCTGTCCGGCGTCGCCGCCCTTATCGTAAAAGTTCACGACGGCTTCCAGCGTCGGCTCAGAGCCGTTATGTAGGTAGGGAGCTCTTAGCGAGACGTCGCGAAGCGTGGGCGTCTTAAACGCATGCTGCATGGCCTCAATCTTCAGCAGTTTGCCCCGGCCAAGATCGTCGTCTGCTACTCCGATGTCGTGGAAACCGGAATCGGTGAAGTTCCAACCTGAATGACACTCAGCACAGTGTGCTTTGCCATTGAAAACATCGAAGCCGCGTTTCGCAGAGGGCGAGATGGCCTGTTCGTCGCCATTGACCCATCGGTCGAACGGCGCGTCTGCAGTGATGACGGTACGTTCGAATGCCGCGATCGCCTTCGCGATGGTCTTTTCAGAGATCGGTTCGCCGGGATAGGCTCGCTCGAACAAAGGCTTGTAGCCGGGT
>JAFARV010000451.1 GCA_019245255.1 Acidobacteriaceae bacterium
GATTATGGCCCAGGTTGTGGACGCAATAGCCGGAGAGAAAGTCCAGAATGCACCTGCCTTCTGTCGTGAAAAGCTCAGTGCCAACGCACCGCTCGTAATGCACATCCATCTGCAGCAGCTTTAACAAGCGAACCCAGTACGGATTTACCGCATTCGAATATTGCGCGTGAGACTGTGTTCTTGATATTTCCGCTGGATGGCTGTTTTCGTAAACAACTGCAGACACACTTGGCCCCTTACCCGGATTGAGCTCCCTCACTTTGGTGATATTGACTTCGACGTCAGCTCCGGCTGGAGGGTTGCGACGAAGAAATGAGCTTCTACGTCAATTGTATTATTTGGAGGAACGTGGCGATGCGCATGGTGGTTATTGCCGCCCTTTCAGTTTTATCAACTTTGTCGGGCGGCACCCGTGCGTTCGCGGAAGAGATGCCGCATATCACGGGTCAAAACCTGGCTGATCACCAGGTTGAGTTTCCATCCGTGTGTGCAGGTGTCATCTGCGTGATCGTTGTTGGATTCACTCACGCCTCGCAGTCTCAAGCAAAAGCCTGGACAGAGCGCGCTAATGCCCAGCTTAAGACTCCACATCTTGCGATCTATTCCATGGCTGTCCTTGAAGATGCTCCACGCTTCGTTCGCGGCATGGTGGTCCATGGAATGAAAAGCAATACGCCTTCCGGGGAGCGTGCTCGCTTCGTTGTGGTCTACCAGGGAGAGAAGGAACTGAAGCACATCACTGGTTTTCAGAAGCCGGAGGATGCCTACATCCTGTTGCTTGATTCGAAGGGCGACATCACATGGACGACGCACGGGCCGGTGACTGACGCCGCCTTCTCAGGATTGACCAGGCAGATTTCGCAGCTGAAGAGCGAATGATCGTGGCAGGCCGTGGTCCAATCGCTTGGCTCATCGCTCCGAAGGTAAGCGAAGGTACCTGATAGGATCATGCGCATGTCAAAACTCGTGTCAGTAATTGCGTTGTGCGGCGCGATCAGTGTCAATGTGCTCGCGGCGGAGCTACCGGTGAAGCATTATCTTGATCAAACGGCGGTGCGGGCGATGGTGAAGGCGGCGCAGGCGGAGGCACTGCAGCGGAATGTGCACGTGACGCTTTGCGTGGTCGATGAGAGCGGGAATCTGCTCTACCTGGAGAAGGGCGACGGGGCGGCACTGAACACGATTCAGTTTGCACACAAGAAGGCGCGACATGCGGCCTCATACGGGAGTCCATCGAAGAACGCGCAGGATGCTGTGCGAAGCGGAGATGTGGATCTGCTTTCGCTACCGGATTATTTCCCGAATCAAGGCGGGCTGCCCATCAAGGTGAATGGGGAACTGCTGGGTGGGATTGCTGCAAGCGGAGCAAGTTCTGATGTGGACGAGGCGATTGCTCAGGCGGGGTTGGACGCACTGCGGAAGTAAGTGATGTGAGCCTACCTGCGGTTGGCGACACCTCCTGCTCCGCGATTAGTCGCTCACGTCTGCGAACTCCGGCCATTCTTGCGTGATCCCCAGGTATTTTTCGAGCCGTTCGAGTTCTTCGCCGCTGAGCTCCGGCTCGAAGGTGGAGCAATTGAGAATGAAATCTTCAGGGCAGGTGAGGGCCGGGGCAGGCTGCAGTCCAATAGCTTCGCTCATCGCTCCGAAGCTACGGCATCACCGTTCGGAGCGATATATCCCGGGCTAGCTAACTTCTTTTGTTTCTAACAGAAAGCGAAAGACGAACTTTTGTGACCGAGCTTTACGGCTGCTGCACCCGCGCGTGCGACGTTGTGCTGCCCTCGGTCATGCCGAGCACCCACTTGACTGCTTCAAAGTACATTTTGGAGATGTCCGGGTCGTCCCACGATTCCTTAGTGTGGCCCAGAGTTGAGTAGAAAACTCGCCCTTTGCCGTACATCTTGGACCACGCGACGGCAAAGTCGTGGTCGGTCCTGTGGACGCGCGGGTTATTGTAATCGAGCTTGCTCGAGTCGAGGCTTAGGAGCACATTGACCTTGTCGCGTGACCAGTCTTTCGCCTGATAGATTTCGTCGCGTTTGACAAACTCGTGCGGGAAATGCCGGACAGCAGGAAAGTTGGGATCCTCGACGACGATCGGCGCATTGAAGGTGCTCCAGGGATGTTCATTGAACCAACCGCCGATCATTTCGCCATACTCCGGCCACTTATAAAATGTGTCAAGGGCGGCGTGGATTCCGACGAAGCCTTTTCCGTCATCTTTGATGAACGAGATCATATCGGCCTTCTGGCTATCATCCATATCGAGCTCTGCTGTTGTGCTGGCGAAGACCAGAGCGTCGAAATAGTTCAAATTCTTTCTGTTCAGCCCGCGTGGCTGGTTCAGGTCCTTCTTCGTAATCAACTCAGTATCGGTCCGGATGGTTGTCTCCCATAAGCCTGTATCGTGACCCAACCTGTAGATGGCGGCCATCGCATCGGGAACAGAGTCGTGTTCCCATCCTTTCGTTTCACCGATGACTAAGACGTGAGCCTGCCGGTTCGGAGGCATGTGGATGGGTGCGCTCTGCGCACGTGCGTGGGTCGCAAGGTTAATCGAAGACGTGACCAAAACAACGGGTACAGCGAGCCAAGCAGTTATTTGAATGAGTTTCAATCGTCGCTCCCGAACGAAAGCTTATCAGAGGCAACCGAACTACTGGTTCGGCATCTTACAATCGACCGGAAATCGAAGGGACCCGGATTCGTGTCGAACATTCTCCACCCGTTGTTGCGATTTCTGTTTCACATCGGCTACTTCGGGCCTTTTGTGATGGGAGTGTTGGACTCGTCGTTTTTATTCCTGCCGTTTGGGAACGACCTGCTAATCGTGGTGCTCACGGCGCGCCATCACGAAGGCTATTTTCTTTATGTGCTCTCGGCAGTGGCCGGTTCAACCGTAGGAGTGTTCATCCTGCAGATGATCGCGCGCAAGCTCGGAGAGGAAGGTATCCAGCGGGTTGCCGGTGAGAAGCGTTTCCAATATCTGCAGAACAAGATTGGAGAACACGGTGGATTGGCCGTGGCAGTCGGCTGTCTGGCGCCGCCGCCCTTTCCATTCACGATGGTGATTGCGATCACCGCAGCGCTGGGGTATCCAAAGGTACGGCTATTAGCAGCGGTTGCAGCGAGCCGCGCGGTTCGGTTCTTGATCCTGGGCTATCTTGCGATTAAGTTCGGACGCACCATCATTCACGTCGTAAACTCAGCGCCTTTCAAATGGACGATGGCGGGATTTATTGTTCTGTGCATTGTGGGAAGCATCTATTCGGTTCTGGGCTGGTGGCGGCGGGGCCGCGCTGCGCCTCGGGCGGCTGAGGCAGCGGCGTGAGTGGATGACCTGCTGCGGTACCCTGAAAAGTGCTGCCGGTGTAGCTCAGGTGGTTAGAGCGACGGTCTCATAATCCGTAGGTCGCAGGTTCAACTCCTGCCGCCGGCACCAACCTCATCATCAGCGCCGCCGTTCGCGGGTGCAAGCATTTCATTGATGAGCAGTTCCGCAGCCTTTTGGCTTGCCGCCTTTTTCGAGCTGCCGCTCGCCTTCCCGACGCGATCGCCCATGCGGGCTTCGACCGTGAAAACCTTGGCATGTTCGGGCCCGCTAGTTCCAACAGTCACGTACTTCGGAGTGGGCAGCCCGAGCGCCTGAGCTTTCTCCTGTAGTGCGCTCTTGTAGTTCAGGGAGCTGATTTCATGCAGATTCTCGTCAGCGGCAACGGCAAGTATGTGGTCCTGGACAAAGGTACGAGCAACGTCAATACCGCCGTCGAGGTGTATGGCAGCGATAACGGCCTCGAGCGCGTCTGAAAGCAGATTTTTCCGTTCGCGGCCTCCGCTTCGCTCCTCGCCTTTGCCCAAGAACATAAATTCTCCCAGACCGAGACGGACGGCGCATCGGTGCAAGTGAGTCGAACTGACGAGGTGCGATTTCAGTTGCGAAAGCTGTCCCTCACGGCACTCGGGATAGCGCATGAACAGGTATTCGCTGGTAACGAAGCCGAGAATTGAGTCACCAAGAAACTCAAGCTGCTCGTTGTCGCGGTGCTCGCGAGGGTGTGATTGCTCCGACCAGCGCGAGCGGTGAGTCAGAGCGCGCGCGAGTAATTCAGGTTCGCGAAAACGGTAGCCGAGTTTCTCCTCAAGCGCGCTGGCCAATTCCGCCATGTGCCCGAGAGGATCTATTTTGGAGCGGGCGCCGGAGGCGGGCTCGCTGGTGGGGACTGCGGAGTCGCCGCGGCCTTCATTCTCGTTGCAACGTTCTTCTGGGCTGAAACGTAGTTTTTGATTTGATCCTGCAGGTTTGGCATAGCCAGCACTTTGTCAGCCGTCGCGATCGCGTCGTCGTACTGCTTCGCGTCGTTGTAGATCTTCGTTAGCCGGGCAGGCAGAAGCGGGTTGGACGGGTCAGCAGTCATCGCAGCCTGCATCTGCTTGATTGCCTCTGGATAGTTCTTGTTCAAGTCCGCAGCCTGCCCGAGCGCATCGTAAGCCTCACCGTTCAGGCGCATCTTCTCTTTGGGCCACGCATCGACTGGGACTCCCAGAGGAGGCGTGTTGGCGGTCTTGAGCAAATCCAAGACCTTATTTGCGTTGTCGTCGATCTTTTTTATGCTTTGGTCTTTATCGAGGTCCGTAGCGTGCGTGTTGGCGGCGATGGTCTCGGCCATGATCGCGCGCGCCTCAACGTTGTTCGGGTCATTCTGGACTGCGCGCTCGCCCCACACGAGAGTTTCAGCGTAATCTCCCGATTGCTGCGCGGCCTGAACGGCCATGTTCAGCAGCATCGGTTTGTAGTCGGTATCGGTAAAATTCTCGAGGACGTTACTGATGGCGGCGAGCGTGGCCTTCGGGTCATTAGCCTGCGCAGCGGTCTGCACTTTCATCAGCGCGTCTTGCTCACCTTTTGACTTTGGCTTGGGTCCCTGTTGTTGCTGCTGCGACTGCGGAGCCGCGTTCTGTTGCGCGGGGAACGTTGGAGCCGTGAGGATCAACGCGCCTGCAATGACCAGCATTCCTTGTCTCATCACTGTTTCTCTCCTGA
>JAFARV010000492.1 GCA_019245255.1 Acidobacteriaceae bacterium
CCAGTTGCACGGACTCAATGTCAGGGCGAACATAAGAAGAGCCATGAAGTGTCCGAGGTGTGGTGCGGCAATTGTTGCGGGGCAGACGTTTTGTGGCAGCTGCGGCGCCGTATTGCAATGGCAACAACCAGCCGGCTCTCCCGGCCAGGCTAGTTCCATCCCTCAACCGCAAAGCAGCAGATTGCTGATCATCTGTGCCGTCATCGCTGGCTTATTCGTCGGGGGAATAGTAGTTTGGCGAAGCGTCGGGTTCGGACGGCAGCAGCCAAATGCGCAACAGTCAAATACAAAGAACAGCCCAGCGACAGTTCCGAACGAGCATGAAGCTCCAAGCGTAGTTACTCCGGCTGAACCAGTTCCCAAAGCTCCATCGAAGCGTGGACTTACGAAAGCCTCGCGAGATCGAACAGCCCGGGAACAAGCAGCATATACGCCGCCTGTACTTTTAACCCAGCAGCCTGCGCCAACGGCCGAACCCCCACAAGTTGCCCTTCCGTCCGAGGCTTCCGGAACCGAGATGACGCCTAAGCGCAAGGCAGTTCAGGAAACCACCATGGAGAATCCACCGATGCCCTCAACGGCGCCGCAGGCCGGAGCTGGTGCGACAAAGGCGGAGAGTGAGGCGCCATCGCGGGCAGTTCCGGCACCCGTTGCGCCCGCGCGATCTGCCGAACCTCAACCAAACATCGCGCCCACGCCTGCGTACACAGGGCCTAGCTCCGGGACTCTCGTCTGGACCGGAAAGCTGGACAAGGGTCAGACGTTAACGATCACAGGCAATAACGCATCCACTGGTTCCCTCTCAGGGCAACCGCTGCCAGGCGTACCGGTTCGCCTGACCGTGCTCCAAAGCAATCTCGGGTTTGATGATCGCCCGAATTCAGCGAACGGATACCGCGGTGTCAGCCTGAAGAGCCACGGTAAGCACGACCGGATCACCATTCAATGGGAAGTACTTCGCTAGACTGCGCGACCATTTCCCAACGGCTGCTATTTTGGTAAGCTCCCTGGCTCCGGTTCAGAAGTGGAGTGATTGCCATTGAGATCGTTGTAGCGCGCAAATTCCTGCCGCGCCCTTTCGCTTAGTCCTTCCTTCCGATAAACCTGGCCAAGCATGTAGTGAACGGGCGCGTTCCCGGGCGTCAGATCTTCGGCCGCCTCAAGCTGTCGTTGCGCATCCGGCAACCGGTTTAGCTTCAAGTAAGCCTTCCCAAGCTGGAGATGTGCCCTCTGCTCATCAGGCGAAATGGCGACCCCCTTTTCGAGATATGGCACAGCGTCGCCGGCCTGATCGCTTTCAATCAGGAGCGCGCCCATATCTATGAACGGTCCCGATTGCGTGGGTGTCTCGCCCTGCCAGGCGATGGCGTTACGAAATGCTTGCTTCGCTTCCTCCGTTCGCTGAACCGCCTGATAAGAGAGCCCGAGGTTATCTTCCGCCTTTACGTGCTTCGGATCCAGCTGTAAGCAACGCTGAAAAGCCGCAATCGCCTCTTCAAAGCGGTTCTCGTTGTACTTGGCTCGTCCCAGGTAATACCAAGCCCTAACGTCATCCGGATTAAATTCCAGCGACTTACTAAACCACCTATCTGCGTCCGCGTAGTCGCCTAACTCGACGTAGTCGGATCCGACAATCAGAAGATCGAAGGCGCTAGGCGTTCGGTACTTTGCTCCTTGCGTATACTCGGCTAACGATTCACGAGCATCTGCCTTGCGAAACAAAATTAACCCGAGCAGATAGTGACCGTCTGCCGAGTCCTTGTGCGCTGAGAGGTATTCTCGTGCAGCATTTTCGGCATCTTGCACGTTCCCTTGCGCAAGCAAAGTCCTGGCCCGGAATAACTCGGGAGTTGTGACACTCCCTTGCGCCTGCCCAGTCTCGGTCCGCGGCGAAACAGGTTCGAATTGGAACTCACGCGACTGTGTCGCAAAACTGAGCGCCGCGATGAGGGCGGCCAGGCGGCACAGAGCTCTACGCCAGCGCACGCCACTATCATGACACCTGATCCCGCGGGTGAACATATACAAACGCCGCCAGTTCACCGCCTCCCTCGCTTCGTCCCTATGGTTCGGATCCGGCTATGCTGCCGCGGCTAGCGAACAGTCAGGATTTTGAGTTGTGAGCTGAGTTTTCCGGGCCAGATTTTTGAGTTCGAGCGCTTCGGCTTTGGCTGCGGCGAGGCGATTTCGGGTTTTTTGGCCTTCGAGCTTCGTATTTTGGAGCGCTTGCCGCGCCTGGTGCAGCTCCTGGCGACGGCCGTCAGCGGCCTCTTTAAGCTTTTGCGAAACAAAGCCACGCTCGGCACGGGCACGTTCGCTGCGGCGTTTGCGCAGCTCGGTTAAATAGCGCGAGAAGGTGCGATCGTGTGTGACCTGGTAGCGCAGGTAGAGGGCGAGGGACTTGTGAGCCGCACGCTCCTCTTCGGCGGTGCCGGATTCGAGCACGTTGAAGCAGTCGTTTTGCAGACGCATGCAACGGCGAGAGAGCCAGAAGGCTTCGGCCATCTGGTGAACCATTTCGATCTCATCCTCGCCGACGGGAGCCTCCGAGCGCAGGAAGCCGGCGAGCAGTTGATCGAACTCGGATTGCGATTCGGACGGCAGGACTTTGAATTTCCCGGTAAGGCCGTGTTTGGTCGCGTTTTGGGAGACGACGGCTTTACCCGCTTG
>JAFARV010000516.1 GCA_019245255.1 Acidobacteriaceae bacterium
TGTCTTCGGCCGCAGTATTAGCGGATCAGCTTATTCAAAAGATAGAGGACCGCTACAACCACGCGCAGGCCTTGTCGGTGCATTTCATTGAAAACTATAGTCTTCTTGGCCATCCCCGGCCGCCTGAATCCGGCACCTTGATGCTGCGCAAACAGGGCAAGATGCGATGGGAGTATTCTCGTCCACAGGGCAAGCTGTTCATTTCTGACGGGAAAAACGTATTCCTCTATACCGCCCTGGACAACAGGGTAGAAAAAGTGCCTCTCAAGGACACTGAAGATATGCGGGCCCCTTTGGCGTTCCTGCTCGGGCGCCTGGATATGAAGAAGGAGTTCCGCAATTTCACGGTGCGGGCAGGAGAGGGTGGAACTTGGCTGGATGCAACAGCGAAGACAGATCGATTGCCTTATGAAAAGGTCGAAATGCTGGTGAGCGATACCGGGACGATCCAAAAACTAACTGTGATCGGACGCGATCAATCGGTTTTGTCTTATGCATTTACAGAAGAAAGGCTCAACCCTCTCTTGAGCGATGCCGTGTTTCACTTTCAGATCCCCGCAGGAGCGCAGGTGATCGACGCCGTCTCCTTTAAAGGCCAGGAGAAATAAGGCATGGCCGAATTTTTGCTGCGCTATGCGGATCCGCGGGGGCAAATGCATGAGCAGGTTGCCGAGGCCCACAGTGAGAACGAAGCTCGCGAGCGACTCGCGCAGCAAGGGTATCTGGTTTATTCGGTCCGCTCGAAGGATCTAACGGCGCGACTGGGGGGCTTCCAAGGGCGAACCAAGACGGTTAACCTCGAGAAGTTCCTGATTTTCAACCAGCAGTTCGTCACGCTGATTCGAGCTGGCTTGCCCATCTTGAAGAGCCTTGATCTATTGGCGGACCGGCTCACTGACGAAAAGCTCGGGCGCTACATCCAGGCAGTTCGTGAAGAAGTCAGGACGGGATCGGTATTGTCGGAAGCGTTTGCAAACCAGCGCGTGTTTCCGCCCATTTATGTGACTTCTGTGCTGGCGGGCGAAAAGAGCGGTGCACTGGTCGAAATTCTCGAGCGGTATATCGCGTATCAGCGGCTCACGTTGGCTCTACGGAAAAAGCTGCTGATTTCGCTCCTTTACCCCTCCGTGCTGATTGTGCTGGTCATTGCGCTGATCGTTTTCCTCGTCACGTATGTCGTGCCGAATTTTGCAGCGCTTTATAACAGCATGGAGGCAAAGCTTCCGGCGGCCACACGCGTTCTTATCGCAGTTGGCACAACAGCGCGCGGATATGTAGTTACGGGCGCTGCCGGATTGCTGCTCGCAGGCGTGTTGATTTGGATCTGGGCAAAACGGGAGAGTTCGCAGGAAACGCTCGATAAGGTAAAGATGCGGGTGCCCCTGCTCGGCATCTTGTGGACGAAGTATCAGGTGGCGCAACTGTCACGCGTGCTTGGCACGTTGCTAGTAGGCGGGATACCATTGGTTCAGGCCTTAGAGACCGCTGGCCGATCGCTAGGCAGCGTATTGCTGAAGAAAGCTCTCGAGCGGACGGCGACGTTAGTGCGCGAAGGCAAATCGCTTTCAGCGTCGCTTGCGAGCACCGGAATTGCACCGGATCTCGCCATCGACATGATGGAAGTAGGCGAATCCACCGGCGCGCTTCCTCAGATGTTGAGCAGTGTGGCCGAGTTCTATGAAGACGATGTTTCAACCCGAATGACGGCTCTGCTGTCTCTCATAGAACCGGCAATCATGATTTTCATGGGCATTTTTGTCGCGTTTGTGCTCATAGCGCTATACCTGCCCATCTTTTCGCTCGCAGACACAATCAGGTAAATGGCAACCGAAACCCTTCGCATGAAAGATCCGGCGGAAGAAGCCGAGCAGGCACAGACAATCGCGCGCCGCTACTGCTGCGAGTTCGTCGATCTGAAGACAACCAAGATCGATCATGAGCTTTTCCGCACGATCCCGGTTGACCTGATGTTCCGCTACCATTTCGTGCCCCTGCACGGGCACAATGGGTCGCTCGAAATTGCGCTTTCAGACCCGCGGCAGATTGTCCTCATCGATGAGCTGTCTGTCCTGCTCGGCAAAAAGCTCAAGGTCAAGGTTGCGACTTACTCGCAGATCTCCGATCTGCTGAAGAAAACCGAGCAGTCGCAGCGCGTTCTGGAAGAAGTCACCGAAGGTTTCACGCTCGATGTAGTTGGCGATGAAGAGAGCCAGGACGAAAACCTTTCCATCGATCGTCTGACTTCTGACGAAAGCAACATCGCGCCGGTCATAAAACTGGTGGACACCACCATCTTCAACGCACTCGAGCGGCGCGCAAGCGATATTCACATCGAAACACGCGATCAGGAACTCGCGATCAAATACCGCATCGATGGCGTTCTGCAGTACGCCATGAGTCCGATCGCGAAGGAATGGTATTCGGCGGTTATTTCGCGCATCAAGGTGATGAGCGAACTGGACATCGCCGAACGGCGCGTACCGCAGGATGGCCGTTTCCGCGTGCGCTATAAAACCCGGCTGATTGATTTTCGCGTCTCCATCATGCCGACCATCTATGGCGAAGACGCAGTGCTGCGCGTTCTCGACAAAGAGTCGATGAGCGAGAAGTTCGCGCGTCTGACCCTGGACGTGGTGGGGTTCGCCGATCAGGACTTAGCCAAATTCCGGCGCTTCATCAAAGAGCCTTATGGCATGGTGCTGGTGACCGGACCAACCGGTTCAGGCAAAACGACCACGCTGTACGCCGCACTGAGCGAGATCAAGAACGACGAAGACAAGATCATCACCATTGAAGATCCCGTCGAGTATCAGATCAAGGGCATCACGCAAATCCCTGTCAATGAGAAGAAGGGGCTCACATTTGCTCGCGGCTTGCGGTCGATCTTGCGTCATGACCCCGATAAGATCCTGGTGGGGGAAATCCGCGATCAGGAAACCGCGCAAATTGCAATCAACGCGGCGCTGACAGGCCATTTGGTTTTCACCACTGTTCACGCGAACAATGTGCTGGATGTACTCGGCCGCTTCCTCAATATGGGAGTGGAGCCCTACAATTTTGTGTCGTCGCTGAATTGCATTCTGGCGCAACGTCTGGTGCGTATCATCTGCCCGCATTGCCGGGCGCGCGTGGATTACGACGACGAGTACCTCGTCGAGAGCGGGTTGAATCCGGGCGAGTGGCGTGGATTCCCCTTGTACGAGGGACGCGGATGCATGGAGTGCAGCGGCACGGGGTTCCGGGGAAGAACCGCCATCCACGAGTTACTTGATCTGACGGAACCCATTCGCGAGATG
>JAFARV010000587.1 GCA_019245255.1 Acidobacteriaceae bacterium
GATCTGTGCTTGCGGCGCTTTTAGGCGCTCTTGTTTTATCGATACCCATGTGGGCGCTTGGCTTCACTTATGAACTCGTTCGCAAGCGAGAAGGTCTTGGGTTCGGCGACGTCAAGCTGCTTGCGCTGATAGGTTCGTTTCTTGGCGTCGAGAACGGGATCTTCGCTATGATGATCGGTGCGGTTTCGGGCGCGATCCTCGGACTCGCATACATCATCATCTGGCGCCGAAAAGCATCGGAATACCACCTTCCTTTCGGGAGTTTCCTGTGCGTCGGGGCTGCAATTTTGCCTCTCCTGAAGACAAGCTGAAATCGCCGCTTGATGTACCATAGAGCTTTGCGCGATGAAGGAACTCCTCCGGACACTCACACCCGGCGAGCGGGACTGGCAGATTGCCACTCAGCTCGATCCACAGCGTATGCCGGCTCATATCGCCATCATTATGGACGGCAATGGACGGTGGGCGCGTCAACGTAACTACCCGCGGCTGATGGGACACAAGGCGGGCGTGTCGTCGGTTCGGACGACTGTTGAAACATGTGCGCAGCTTGGGATTGAAGCGCTCACGCTGTACGCATTCTCTGTCGAGAATTGGAAGCGTCCGCGGCATGAGGTCGAGGGTCTCTGGCGGCTTTTGCGCTTTTATCTTCGCCGGGAACTCCCCAATCTCATGCGCAATGATATCCAGCTCGCAGCGCTGGGCCGTATCGAGTCGCTGCCGTCCGCCGTGCAATCGGAGTTGCAGTCGGTCATTGATACGACCGCCGGAAATCGTGGTATGCGTTTGAATCTGGCGATCAACTACGGAGGCCGGACGGAAATTCTCGATGCTGTGAACGCGATCATCGATAACGCCCGGCTTGAAGGCAATCTCGAGACGCTCGAGATCACCGAAGATGCAATCGCGAATCATCTCTACACGGCCGGACTCAGGGATCCGGATTTGCTCATTCGCACTTCGGGCGAGATGCGCGTCAGCAACTTCCTGCTCTGGCAAATTGCCTATGCTGAACTCTACGTCACAGATACACTGTGGCCCGACTTCACCCGCACGGAATTGCTAACTGCGATTTCCGACTATCAGAATCGTGAGCGTCGCTTCGGAGGTCTGTCACGCAATGCTCTACCATCGGTGGATGGTGGGGCACTGTTAATTGACGAACACGAAGCTCTTGAACTTCCCATCGTTTGAACAACCCAAGCGGCCTTGCAGCCCTTGCCGGCAAAAAGGGCCCGCTAAGCGGTTATGAAGCGGCTGCTTACTGCAGTCGCTCTCCTCGTCTTTGCTCTTTACCTCATCTTCTGGTCGCCTAATCCGGTTTTCTTCGGCGCAGCCACTCTCGTTGGAGTACTTTGCTATCGCGAGTATTCGGAACTAGTCGTCCGGCACGGAATTCGATCACAGCTATGGCTCGGCATGGCAGGGGGATTACTGCTGCTATTTCTTCCACGTCATGCCTTGATCGGTATCAGCCTGTTGATTGTATTGGCGTTTATCATCGCTTTGCGGGATCGTGAGCTGAGAGACGTCCTTCCGGAAGTAGCGTGTATTGCGCTGGGTGCGTTCTACACGTTCTCTCCCTGGCGCTTCGCAATTGAGCTGCGCGCCATCAGCGTTCACCTCTTGTTTTTTGCGCTCGCGCTGAACTGGGCGGGCGATTCTCTCGCATATTATGTCGGGCGGCGTTTCGGTAAGCACCGCCTGGCGCCCGCGGTCAGCCCTAGCAAATCCTGGGAGGGATCTCTCGCCTCGGTTGCCGGCTCGGTCCTGTTTGGAGTTTTTTACCTCGGGTACTTTGGCCCGCATTTCCCGGCTTGGCAGGTTGTCACGATGGCGATTTCCGCCAACGTTGCCGGACAGTTCGGAGATCTGGCCGAATCGGCAATGAAACGAGGCGCGGGAGTTAAGGACAGCGGCGAACTGCTCCCTGGACATGGCGGCGTGCTGGATCGTTTGGACAGCAGCATGTTCGCCATACCGGTCGTTTATTTGTTCTCACTTTGGAAGTAGCTCCGCGCCGCAATGTCGAATGCTGGACTATGCCGCATCAATCACTTGGCCCAGCGACCCCGTTTTTTTATTGTTGGCTGACGCGGAGGGATGCTCAGACCACCAAATTGGGGCAACCCTTTCGCGCCGGCAATCAGCTCTATTGCTGCAAATAGACGCAGGTCGCGATCCGGAATCCGATTCAGATGCCTCGCCGCCGCATGCCCCTCGTGCTGCCCCGCTTTGTAGAGTATGTTTCGGAATTCCAGGGCGGAGGGCCAGCACTCGCGTGGCGCGAGGTTTGGGTTGGCGGGATCGGTATCCCGAGCGTAGAGCCGAAGCGCTTCGTCAAAAGGCTCCCTGAATTCGGTTTTCAAGGCTTCGGGCATGGGAAGCAGACGGTGGTGGCCGACTGTAATGTAATCGGGTTGTGTGCACTGTGCGGATTGCTGGGACGGACTTTCTTCGTGAGGCCCCGTGGCTTCCGAATGATAGCCGCGAGGGAAGACCAAAGCGGCGGCCGCCAGTTGCCGGTATTTGCGACACAGCGAATCCGCCTCTTCGGGATCGAGGCTCCGCAGCGGGCCAAAAATTCCGAACAGGCGGGACTCGCGTACTGAGGAAAACTGGGCAACGCTCGAGCCACTGGAAAACCTGGCGTCAGTCTCCCCATCCGGCTCTTGAATAATCCGGCGAGCTATCTTTCGAACGGCCGCAGCCGCTTCTTCATCGGGAAGTATTCTGAACCACATCGAGAACAGCATCTCGAAGCCCTCTGCCGAGGATGCCGATTCGTTGAGCCGAGCCCGAATCGCGGCGCGCAGTATGTTCCGGCGCGCTTCTTCGTTATTTCTCAAACGGCGCATAGCCTCCGTCGCGGCGCTAAATGGGTAATGTTCCTGGGACGGAGGTTCACTGAGATATGAAACAGCATCCGCGATATGGCCGTGGCGGAGCATGCTGAAAATCATGCTTTCCGCACGCGCGTGCCAAGGGTCGGCAACAAGAGGCATCAGACGAAGGGCACGTGCGGGCGAAACGGCTGCCGCAAGTGTAGCGGCCTGGGATGTGAGCGCGTCGTTCGCGGGCTTGGCAATTTCGAGGGTGAGAGCGATTCCCTTTTCCAGTACATCCTCCGCTTCCGCCTGATCGAATGCCGTCAATACCCTGGCCAGATGGAGGAGCGCAGCCGCTCTTACTGGAGGGTCCGATTGCTCTGCCAATCCCCGGACTTCGGACAGAATCTGCTCCAGCATCTAATAGCCCACAGGAATCACGCGCCTTTCCCGAGAATCGCCATTGCCGCATTTCGCCCGTTGATCGCGATGACGCTCCCGCCCGGGTGTGTAGCCGCCCCACAGAGATAAACGCCAGGCATGGGAGTCCGCGCACGCAGGCGATTACTCCACATGAATTGCGGCAAACACTCGCCCTGGAAGATGTGTCCGCCGCTCAGACCGACTCGCTCCTCTATGTCCGGTGGCCCCAGCGCTTCCGCGTCAATCACGTCTCGTGGAATGTTTGTGCAAAAGCGGCCAAGAGATTCGAGTGCCACTGCTTTAGCCGCTTCTCTGTGATCGGCCCAGGTGCCCTCCTGGAACTGGTAGGGCACGTACTGCGTGAACATGCTCATGGTGTGGGTGCCTGTGGGCGCCACGTCCGCGTCGTGGACACTTTGAAAATAGAGTTCGGTCCAGAGGCGCCCTGGTAAGCGGCCACTTCGTGCCGTCTCATAGCCAGTCCGCCATTCGTGTTTAGTAAGCGGGGTATTTATCTGACCGAAATGATGAGGCTGCAACGTTCCAGGGCGGGCCGAAAAGTTCGGGAGTTCCCGTAACCAGACGTTTACTTTCAGTGTGCAGCCCTCCGTCGGGATCGATTCTACCTGCGCTCGCCATCGTGGATCGGCCGCCTTGTCCAACAACCGGACAGTGGTCCTACCGTCCGAGTTCGAGACGACCACACCCGACCTTATTCTCTGTCCGCATTCGAGTATCACGCCTTCGCCTGGTACGATCCGCGAAACCGGCACTCCGGCAGCCACTATTGCGCCTGCTTCTCGCGCCGCATCGCACAGCAGGAAGGAGATCGTACCCATGCCGCCCTTCACGTAGCCCCATGTACCGGTGGTGCCAAACATGCGACCGCAGGAGTGGTGGAATCGAATATAAGCGGTCCCGGGATCGAACGGGCTGGCATTGGTTCCGATCACGCCTTGACCAAGCAACGCGATCTGCAGACGCTCGTCAGTAAGGTACCGTTCCACAAAGTCGGCCATCGACCACTCGAATAACAGCCCGAGCGCATCCCGGTCCCTCCCGACTCGCTCCGCAACCTCGTCCCGTGTTGGCGGTTCTCCGATCCACATGTCATTCCGATCGGGAGGCCGGATCGCGTCTCGCACCCGCGCCATCAGCTTCGACATCGCTCGCCAGCCTGGAACGTCGTCGGGTGAAAGGCGGGCGATTTCTTCTTCACAAAGTAAGTCGTCATCGTGCAGCTGCACACTGCTGCCGTCTTCGAAGGGCACAAACAGGCCGTTGGCTGCGGGTGTCCACTGCAGTCCCCGATCTACCAGTTGCAATTCTTCGATGATCAGTGGATGAAGTAATCCGGCCAGATAGGCGCAGGGCGACATCTTCACGCCGGGCCACGGCTCGGCCAGGGTGCATGCGCCTCCGATACGATCCCGGCTCTCGAGCACCAGCACGCTTTTGCCGGCTCGTGCGAGATAGGCGGCGCAGGTCAGCCCGTTGTGGCCGGCGCCGACGACAATAGCGTCCCATCTCCGGCTCGCGAGCTCCCTCACGGGCGCAGGCAGACCTACCCGGCCCTGATTCTTGATCGCTGAGGCGCTGCTCACCTACTCAGATTCGCATTTCAAGACTTCAGGAAAGCTCAGCATTCGCCGCTCAGTCGCCGGCGGTTTCCGAGACGGCAGTGTCGGTCGGCGCCTCGGGGCTCCTCACCAATCCCAATCCGCGTAGAAGCCGCTCAAAGCGCGGTTCTGCGAGCACGGGTCTGAAAGGCGGATACACTTTGGCGTAAGACATCAAAGCGTCGTGCGCCTCATAGGCACCCTCGAAATGGTCCAGCGCAGCGTCGATCTCACCGAGCGCCGCATGGACGAAAGCAAATACAATCGGCGAGACATAGCGCTTGGTTGAGAGTTCGCGCAGGATAGCCAACATCTCGCGAGCTTTCATCGCTTTCCCGTACAGCGCGTAATGACGGCCGAGCATCGCGAGCGAAATTGGTGCGCGAGCCGATTCATTGACCGCTCGCTCATGCCACGATTCGGCTTCGTCGATGCGGCCTTGTGCCTCCGCAATCCAGGCCATGCATCCAAAGGTCTCCACGTAGTTCGGATTGAGCTCTCTCGCTTTCAGGCATTCTGCGAGGGCGTGATCATACTCACCGCGATAACAGTGCAGCCACGCCACACCCACCGCGATCAGGAGGTTCAGCGGGTCAAGGTCCCGTGCCAGCCGCAACTCAAATAGCGCCTCATCGAAGCGGGCGTCTTGCACGAGAAAAACACCCCATCCTACGTGTGTGTCGGAGTCGCCCGGATTCAGCTCGATGGCGCGCCGGAATTCATGTTGAGCAGCCGTTCTGTTTCGCTCCATGTGTTGGAGATACCGCGCCATTGTGATATGTGGTTGCGGAAGGAGCGGATCCAAATCAATTGCCTTCACGGAAAAGCTTCGTGCAGCATGCCAGGCTTGTCGCGGATCCACAAATCCCCAGAACGCCAGCGCTCGATGATAGTCGGCCAGTCCGGCGTAAGCCGCCCCGCATTGGGGATCAACTTGCAGCGCACCCTCGTATAGACTCCGCGCCTTCTCGAACGACTCAGGTCGCGCCTGATGCCAGTGATGCCGCGCTTTCAAACAAAGATTCCAGGACTCCACGTTGCAGTTGGGCCGAAGGCTCAGCCGGCCGGCGCTCTCGACGGTCAATGTTGTACAGAGCCTCGTCGCGATAGAAGTTGCGAT
>JAFARV010000791.1 GCA_019245255.1 Acidobacteriaceae bacterium
ATGCTTTGGAGGAGCATCGTTTTGCCGGTACGCGGAGGAGCGACGATTAGTCCGCGCTGTCCCTTGCCGATAGGTGTCAGCAAGTCCATTACGCGGCCGGAGGAATTGTCGCGCGCGGTTTCGAGCTTCAGCCGCTTATCAGGATAGAGCGGCGTCAGGTTATCGAAGAAGATCTTGTTACGGGCTTCCTCGGGCGGCTCGAAATTGATGGCATCGACCTTGATGAGCGCGAAGTAGCGCTCGCCTTCTTTGGGCGGACGGATCTGGCCGGAGACCGTGTCGCCGGTGCGCATTTCGAAGCGGCGAATCTGGGACGGCGAGACGTATACGTCGTCGGGGCCGGGAAGGTAGTTGTATTCGGGGGCGCGAAGGAACCCGAATCCATCGGGCAAGCACTCGAGCACACCTTCGGAGAAGATGAGTCCACTCTTTTCAGCCTGCGTTTGCAGGATCTTGAAAATGAGCTCCTGTTTGCGAAGACCCGCGGCGCCCGGCACTCCGAGATCCTTTGCGATCTGATTCAGAGCCTGGATGCTCATGTCCTTGAGCTCTACGAGATCGAGCGTGGTAGTTCCGGCACGCTGCGCCTGCTGTCCGTTGTTGCCGAGCGAATGGCGGCCGCGGCGTTGGAACCCGCCGGGCTGCGGACCGCCACCATGGGTCTGTTGACCCCCTTGATTCTGCAGTGCCGGAGGCGTGGAATTCGCAGGGTCTGCTCCCGGCGCAGCCTTGCCTTCGGGTCGAGGCGGCTGGCTAGCCGATGAACGGGCATCACCGGCGGCAGAGTTAGTATCAGCGCCGCGGACGTCGGTGGCGACGGCTCTGCCCTCGGCGATAGCGCGTCGCGATCCCTCCTGCACGGCTTTTCCATTTCCACCGGCAGGTTTGGGACGAGGCACGGGCGCCCTTTGTTCTACCCGGGTCTGCGTTTCTACCGGTTTACTTTCCGCGGCGGCAATTTCAGCCAATTTCGATTCGTTGCCTACCGGCGGTGTTGCATCCAGGCCCTCGCTGGTTGCCACAGCATCGCCGTTTTGCTGTTGTGGCGTCTCGGTGGGCTGACCTTCGGTGGCAGCCGCGGGGACTACTGCTTGTTCTTGATCTTCGAGATGATTTGCCAAATTTCCCTCACTCCCCGGCCGGTGATGGCCGAGAACGGCACAAGTTCGTGCTCCGGTATTTCCTTCCGGATCGCGTCCAGTGCTGCTTTCACTCCGTTGTTGCTTTTTAGTTTGTCGATCTTGGTGACGATCACCTGATATCGACGGTTATGGAACTCGAGCCAAGCTTTGAGTTCCCGGTCCATTTCCATCCACCCGCGCCGGGCGTCGATCAGTACGAAGGACAAAGCAAGATTGCGCCGGTGGAGAAGATAACTCTCAATGAGCTTCCTCCACTCCGCCTTCTGCTCAACGGGTACCTGCGCGTATCCATATCCCGGCAGATCGACAAAGTGCAAAGCCTCTTCGATCTGAAAAAAGTTTATAAGCTGCGTGCAACCTGGCCTGGAACTGGTAAACGCCAAGCCATCTTGCCCCACAAGCCGGTTGAGCAAGCTGGATTTTCCAACATTGCTTCGTCCGAGAAACGCGACTTCCACCGCAGCGTGCTCCGGCGGGAACTGGTGCGGATGTGCCGCGCTGATGATCAAGCTTGGAGACCCTGATTGGGCGGCCTGCGAGGCCGCCGCAGGCCGAGGGCCCGCCCCACACTTAACCATGCCGGTACTTCCCATTTTTCTATTCGCTAGTGGGTACGGTTATCTTCCGCCGGTCGTGCGACGAGGTCGGATGCCGTTGCGGTGGGCGCCAGCGGCAGTGCGACAATCTCACGCTCCAGCGCGATTTTCAAGACTTCGTCCATCGAGAAGACGAAGTGCAGGTTCATGTCTTTGGCGATATTTTCCGGAACGTCGGCGAGATCCTTTTCGTTGTCTTTCGCGAGCACGATCTCACGAATCCCGTGCCGATGCGCGGCCATGAGTTTCTCTTTGAGGCCGCCTATCGGGAGGACCCGTCCACGGACGGTTATTTCTCCAGTCATTGCGATATCGCAGCGCACGGGAATGGCGGTCAGGGCGCTGCAGATGCTAGTTGCGATGGTGATGCCGGCCGATGGACCATCCTTCGGGATCGCCCCTTCCGGCACATGCACGTGAATGTCAAGGTGACGGTAAAAATCCTTCGGCAGACCCAGGTATTGCGCGCGTGAGCGGACGTAGCTCATAGCGGCCTGGGCTGATTCTTGCATAACATCGCCCAGTTTTCCAGTGGTCGTCAGCTTACCGCGGCCTTCCATGACGGTCGCTTCGGTAGTGAGAATGGATCCGCCGACTTCCGTCCACGCGAGACCAGTGGTGGCGCCAATCTCGTTCTGCTTGTCGAGGTCCATATCGCGGAACTTGGCAGGTCCAAGCAGATCCGAAATAGAAGGGGGAGCGATGACTACCTTCTCAATCGGCACCATCGGAGCTTCCTCCTTCTTGGCCTTCTTTCTGCCTTTCTTCGGAGGCTCCTCGACCGGTGCGGCGTCCTCTTCGATGACGGGCTCCACCGATTCGGGAATGGCATCGTCGGTTGATGTGGCTTGCGCTTCGACAACTTTGCGCGCGACCTTGCGGCAGATATTCCCGATTTCGCGTTCGAGGTTGCGTACGCCCGCTTCCCTCGTATAGGACTGAATCAACGTTTGCAGGCCGCCATCAGTGAATTCGACTTGCTCTTCCGAGACGCCGGTCTCGCGCCGCTGCTTCGCAACGAGGAAACGTTTTGCGATCTCGAGCTTTTCGAGTTCCGTGTAGCCGGACAGCCGGATAACTTCCATGCGGTCTTGCAGGGCGGGCGGAATGGTGTGAAGCACGTTCGCGGTGGCGATGAAGAATACCTGGCTCAAATCGTATTCGACATCGAGATAGTGGTCCGCGAACATGTAGTTTTGCTCGGGATCGAGCACTTCGAGCAGCGCCGCGGACGGGTCGCCACGAAAATCCATGGACATCTTGTCGATCTCATCCAGCATGATGATCGGGTTCTTGGTTCCGGCTTTCTTCATCATTTGGATCAACTGACCAGGCAGCGCCCCAATGTAAGTGCGCCGGTGGCCGCGGATTTCGGCTTCATCGCGGACACCGCCGAGCGAAAGACGAACGAACTTGCGACCGGTGGCTTTAGCAATCGACATTCCGAGCGAGGTTTTACCTACGCCCGGAGGTCCGACGAAGCAGAGAATGGAGCCCCTGGGGTTCTGCACGAGGCGACGGACCGCAAGAAACTCGAGAATGCGTTCTTTGATCTTTTGGAGCCCGTAATGGTCGTTCTCGAGAACCTGGCGCGCGTAGCGAAGATCGCGGATTTCCTTGGTGCGCTTCTTCCACGGTACGGCAAGCAGCCAATCGAGGTAGTTCCGCGAAACGGTCGATTCGGCCGACATGGGCGGCATCGCTTCGAGACGCTTGAGTTCAGCCATGGCCTTTTCATAGGCGTCTTTGGTCATTCCCGCGGCTTCGATTTTCTTTTTGAGCTCGTCGTACTCGCTCTTTTCGCCGCGGCCGAGTTCTTTCTGAATCGCTTTGATTTTTTCGTTGAGGTAGTACTCTTTTTGCGCGCGCTCCATCTGACGCTTCACGCGTCCCTGGATGGTGCGATCAACGTTGAGCTTCTCAATTTCGATATCGAGCAGTTCGGCAACCCGGGTGAGCCGATCAATGGGATCGAAGATTTCGAGTAGTTCCTGCTTCTCCTCAATAGTGAGCTGCAGATTTGCACCGACAGTGTCGGCGAGCTTCCCAGGATCGTCGACGCGTATGGCGGCGATCATGGTCTCGTAGTTCAGATTCTGGCTGAGCTTAACGTATTGCTCAAACAGGTTCGTTACGCGGCCGACGAGCGCATCGAGCTGGCTTCCCTGCTCGATCTTGTAGGTAGCGGTCCGTACAACGGCACGAAAATAGCCTTCCTCTTCGCTGACCGAAATGATTTTGCCGCGCTCGACGCCTTCGACCAAAACCTTGATGTTCCCGTCAGGCTGCTTCAGGCTCTGGACGATGTTGGCGACAGTACCGACAGAATAGATCTCATCGGGTCGCGGCTCATCGACCGAGGCGTCATGCTGAGTCGCAAGAAAAATCTTCTTATCACCGAGCAACGCTTCTTCCAAAGCGCGAACGCTCGACTCGCGACCTACAACGAACGGCGTCATCATGAACGGAAAAATGACGACGTCGCGAATCGGCATCATCGGCAACCGTTTCGTATCCGTTTTGTCCTTGGTTGTGATCATTTGTGGTGTCCAGGCGGAATTCCCACGGCATGTGGGCGATGAATAGATGAAATCGAGGAGAGAACCGCGAGCGGTTCTCACGACGGACTACTCTCTTTCGACAGACTGGCTGTGGCTCAGCCCGCCTTTTCGAGCACGGCCAGATTGATCTTTTGTGTGAGCACCATCTCCTTGGTCACGACGAACTCGCGCACCTTCTTAAAAGTCGGGAGATAGTACATCAGGTCCAGCATGAGATCCTCAAGGATCATCCGCAGACCGCGTGCGCCAACTTTGCGCTCCATCGCCATCTGGGCGACGGCTTCCAGCGCATCATCGCTAAACTTGAGCTTAACATTCTCGAACTCAAATAGCTTTTGATACTGACGAATGATGGCATTTTTCGGCTTTGTCAATATCTGAACCAAAGCGTCCTTCGAGAGGTCCTCGAGCACCGCGGTTACCGGCATACGGCCGATGAACTCGGGGATGAATCCGTATTTGATCAGATCCACCGGCTGGACCTGGGCTAAGAGGTCGACGTCCCGGCGGGCGCTGCTCGCGCCTCGTTTGGCGGAATCCTTCTCCTCGGGCGGAACGAAGCCAATGGACTTGGTACCCACTCTGCGGGCGATAACCTTCTCCAGTCCCACAAACGCCCCACCACAGATAAACAGAATGTTGGTTGTGTCGACCGGTGTGAACTCCTGGTGCGGATGCTTGCGGCCACCCTGAGGCGGCACATTGGCAACAGTCCCTTCCAGAATCTTTAATAATGCCTGCTGAACGCCTTCGCCCGAGACATCGCGGGTGATCGACGGATTTTCGTCTTTCCGCCCGATCTTGTCAATTTCGTCAATATATATGATGCCGGTCTGGGCGCGTTGGACGTCCCAATCTGCGTTCTGAAGCAGGCGCAGGATGATATTTTCGACATCCTCGCCCACGTACCCGGCTTCCGTGAGGGTGGTTGCGTCGACAATTGCGAACGGAACCTCGAGGATGCGGGCAAGTGTCTGAGCGAGAAGAGTCTTTCCGGTGCCGGTCGGTCCGATCAGCAGGATGTTCGATTTAGACAGCTCGACCTCACTGCCGCGCTGCTTGTTCATCTGAATCCGCTTGTAATGGTTATAAACGGCGACAGCGAGCTTCTTTTTGGTCGCCTCCTGACCGATTACGTACTGATCCAGATACTCTTTGAGCTCCAGTGGCCGCGGCAGCTTGCCGGGACTGCCATAGCTTTGCTCATGGCGGTCATCCTCGATGATCGAGTTGCAAACAGCAATGCACTCGTCGCAAATGTAAGCGCGCGGATAATCGCTCGGGGACGATATGAGCTTGCCGACAACGTCTTGGCTTTTATGACAGAAGGAACAGCGGAGGGAATCGTCAGATCCGGCGCGCTTCAAACTGGTTCTCCTAAGGAAAAAACGATCGAGAGATCCCGTGCCCTGATCACATTGGTCAAAACCAGTATATCAGCAGTATTTCCCCCAGAAAGGCCGAAAAGTGCTCAGATCATTGAGATTTTTCTGGGAGCATAGCGTTGCCAGGCAGCTACTGTATAGCCATTAGGGAATAGCTTTGTGCTGAAATTTCCTGAACAGCGGGTTGAGGCGTCCGTTCGCCACCTCACGCCGCCGCCCGTGCTTGGCGCCGATCCGGGTTTGGGGCTCCGTCACTTGCCGGCCAGCAGCCGCTCGAGCAGGGGAAGCGGCACGGCCCCTTCGTTTAAAGCTCGTTCGTGAAAGTCAGGAAGGCGAAAATCCTTACCCAGCTTCTGTTCGTACTCTGCCCGGACGCGATCCCAGCCGCGCCAGCCGACAAAGTAGGTCGGCAGCTGGCACGAGGAGAGCTTCGCGCGCTGTAGCTTCTTTTCGGCTTCTTCCCTTTCCTGAAAAGTATCGTGAATCATCAACTCAAGCGCCTGCTGGTCGGTCATGCCCATGGTCTGGAGCTTTATATCCAGAATCGTATTTGCGACAACTCGCAGCATCTGCTTTCCGAAAGTCAGCCGCATCTCTGGCGTATCGACATAGCCTTCGTTAATCAGCAGCTCGGTGGCGTACACAGCCCAGCCTTCTACATACGGTACATTTCCGTAAATTGCCCGTAAAGCCCCCCGCCATTTCGGGTCAATCCGGCTTGCATATTCAGCCTGCAC
>JAFARV010000880.1 GCA_019245255.1 Acidobacteriaceae bacterium
AGGATGTGCTCATCCTTGATGGCGCTTTCTTGTCGAAGCTTGCGAAGCCGTCGGAGCCGTTTGAGCGGCGCCTCACAGAGGAACAATTTGTCAGTCGGAAGCTACCGACCGACTAAGGAAGGCGGCGATTGGAAGGGGCGGTATAAAGGCGCCAAGCGGCCTCTTGCTCGCGATCTCGGATACAACGCCATTAATGGGTGGCTTATGGAGGCGCGATTTTTTGCGGAACAGGCTCACCTAGTCGTAACCCATCGTGATGTTGCGATGCGGATGCTCTACATGTTCGTGTCTTTCGTGGCAATCGCGTTTGATTTCGTGATGAAAGACTTAGCCTTTGCCGAAGCCTCCGATAAACTCGCTGCACTAAATGATGGTCTCAGACACGGATCGCTAGGTGAGGTTGGCACGAAACAGGTCGTGCAATTGGCATTAGGTTTGATCGAACAATACGCTCCTGACCACCGAAATCTCGAGCTAAGAATCCGCGACCGGTTAAAACAAGAGCTTGACTCTATTCCGAGCCGCATCCTGGCGGAGCATTTCGCCAAACAGGGCGTGTCTCAAGAGCTCTTTGCAGTGGCGAAGGAACTCGAAGGGTCGGCATATAGCGCTGAGTTCATCCCGCCGGCTGCGCTGAGCCCACATAGTAGAGGCTTTCTTGGTGTGCTCTTGGATTACTGGGACATGGACCGCAAGCTGCTGCAAGAGGAATTTCGTAACCAGGGTGCCGGTGGTGGCAAGCAAGAGCAAAATAAGACTTCGGAGAACGCGCAAGCAGCACTGCCGGGCCTGTCCGGCGGGCAGGTCGGAGAAGTGTAAGCCAGATACGGACCGACAAGTCCGGATCGAGCCGCCATTCTCCGGATGGCCTGTGATCCAGGACGGCGCGGAAGTGTCGAGATACAGTATGATTCCGGAGTGAATCTGAGCGCCGTCTTTGAAACGTGGCATCTCGGCGACGGCAATTACCCGCCGCTTTTCAAGGGTATGCTCGTGAATCTCTCTTTCGAGTTGGAAGCCGGCGAAATCGTCACGCTAGAGAGGCCAAGACCACCTTCGTTTCAACACTTGGGGGAAGCGAACTACAAATTTGTTGGAGAGGTCCTTCGGGTGTACGAGGAAGATGAGCCACTCCAGCGGCTCATTGTAATTGAATGTTCTGATTTTAGGTTTTACACGACAGGCGGCGCGTTGCCTGTTAAACCGGGAGCTATGTGGAGGGCCGAGCGACTTTGCTGTTGGACCACTATCTTTGGGTGGAATTTTTGCAGCAATACCCCGACCCACCAGACTTGTTCTATGGCTTACGGGTTGAACGAATCTGGAGGAATGAAATTCCGGACCGTTATATCCACAGGACATCGAATGCGCTATCACATCCCACCAGACTGGAGCACGCCGAAGATCAGCCTATTGAAGTGCAGTCAATCGCATCCGACTCACCGGTGAGCTACTGCGTCGTGGAGTTCTCGGACGAGAATCTTGACGCAGCAATAATGGCGCCACGTACGTTCCTGGGATAAGCCGACACTTCCAGCATCCGTCAGCAAGTTCGTTTTTTGTGATGGCGCCCCCTCGGTTCGACTTTTTTCAAGGTCTCGTACGAGGGACCGTTTTCCTGGAAGGTCGAACATCCAGAAGGTGTAAGCCAGATACGCAATGGAATTCCCATCGAACTTGCGACCAGCTTCATCGAAGGGAACGCTCCCTTAAGCCGAATGCGCACCCGGGGTTTCATCTCTTTTGTTGGCTGCCGACCAGCCTTGCTGGAAAACCGGCGCAGCCGGATAGACTAGTTTGTGAGATGGCAACGGCTCCACAGCACCTGATCGGGGAAAACGAGTACCTACACACCTCATACCGGCCAGACTGCGATTATGTGGACGGCTTCGTTCTGGAGCGCAATTTGGGCTCACACCTGCACGGACGGCTGCAGACTTTGATAGCTGGGTATCTGTTGCAACGCGAACGGCAGTGGCAGATTCATGCGGTTGTAGAAGTTCGGTTGAAGATCCGCGAGCGTAAGTACCGGGTACCAGATGTCATGGTGCTTAGCGCCGCCGCCTTATACCCGGCAGTGATCGAAGAACCGCCATTACTCTGTATGGAGGTCGTTTCCCCCGACGACAAATTGGCGGACTTGGTGATCCGCGCTGGCGATTACCTGTCTATTGGTGTGCCCTTTACCTGGATCCTTGATCCGGAAACAAAGCAGGCTTTCATCTACTCGAACCAAGGCACGGTCGAATCATCGGAGGCTGTATTGCGCTACGGCCAGATCGAACTGCCCATCGCAGAATTATTCCATCAGCTCTAGAGGTCGCAGGTCCGATTCTGAGGGCGATTTTGAACGACAACGGCACAGCAAAATGTCGGATTCGGCTGTTAAGGACCTGTTGGGTTTACTTAGAGCTGACCAGATTAGTCCCGCCAAGTCGGCCAGCATTCTCCAAGGCACGGCTACATTGAGTTTCTTATGCGATTGAAGGCCGAGTAGGCCGAGGAATTAGATTGATGTAATGGCCGATAAGAATCTGCGCCTCGACTCGCGTTTCAATTTAATTTGTGCGTTCTGGCTACCCGGAACTCCGGAGACGATCTTGACCGGGACTCTGGTCTCCGACGAACACAGTATCGAGTTCGTGACAGCGCCGGAATATCAGCGACAACCTACGATGGGCCGCGACATGTTTGCTCAGCCGGACAACAGAATGATTCCGGCTTTCCATGGTTTTTGCCGAAACCGGCAATTGGACGCTATGCCAAGTGTTTGAACATTCTGGCCCGGGCCCTGACCAACGTTCCGCTACAGCAATCCATCAAATCCAGGGCCTTCCGGATTCCGACCTGTGTCAAAGGAATGCATGTCGATGGTATTGACCACAAATGTCTGACGTCGGCGAAGTTCAGCTTCGCTGGTCTGAGCGCGTGGTTTCCCCTCTGCCTTCACGGAGACTTGGGAACCTGAACGCGTCGTAATCACGATCCCAAGCGAGCCACGCCAAATGCTCGATGTGAGCGTTTGTCGAACCAAGCTTCGGATAA
>JAFARV010000896.1 GCA_019245255.1 Acidobacteriaceae bacterium
CGCACCACGTACATCGCAGATTGCAGCCGGAGGTTCGGACAAAAACGGAAGGTACGCCGACCAGCGCACCCTCGCCCTGAATGGAGTAGAAGAGTTCTGAAATGCGCACGTCAGGCCAACGCCGGATCCGGAATGCCGGCTGCCTCAAAGCCCTTCAGACGGAGGACACAGGAATCGCACTCGCCGCATGGCCGCCCCTCGGGCGTTGGGTCATAGCAACTGTGGGTAAGACTCAGATCGACGCCGAGCTCCGCGGCCGTCCGAACAATTTCGGCCTTAGAGAGGTCGATCAACGGAGTATGAATTGTGAATCGCATCTTGCCTTCGACGCCGGCCTTGGTGGCCAGATTCGCCAAGCTCTCAAAGGCGCGAATGAACTCGGGCCGGCAATCCGGGTAGCCAGAGTAATCGATCGCGTTCACACCAATGAAAACGTCCGCCGCACCCAGCACCTCAGCGTAGGCAAGCGCGAACGAGAGAAAGATCGTGTTTCGGGCCGGGACGTACGTAACTGGTATGCCGCGGCTCATCTCAGACTCGGGCCGTTGCTTCGGAACGGCGATCTCCGCGGTGAGCGCCGAGCCGCCGAAGAGCCGGAGATCGATCGTCGCGATGCGATGCTGCTGAGCGCCGAGGCTTTCAGCCACGCGGCGTGCGGCCTGGAGCTCGATCGCGTGGCGTTGCCCGTAATCGAAGGAGAGGCAGTAACAGGCGAAGCCATCGCGCCGCGCGAGCGCGAGGCAGGTTGCAGAATCAATTCCTCCGCTCAGCAAGCACACGGCGCGCTTCTGGTGTGTCGGATCCAAATTTCAGTATTACGCGCGCCGGTCCTCAACCACGGCGTCCAATTCGCCGCTATGCAGACGGATGAGGACGCGGTCGCCGGGTTGTGTTTCTGACGATGAGCGAAGCGCGTGGCCATCCGCTGCCTGGACGATTGCGTAGCCGCGCGAAAGCACAGTCAGCGGACTCAGTTGTGCAAGCCGGAGCTGCAAAGCCTCGTGGCGCCGTTGCCGTGTCCACAGCAAGGCTCTCCCGGTCTGAGCTAACCGCTGGTCGAGCATCTCTTGACGC
Source organism: Acidobacteriaceae bacterium (assembly GCA_019245255.1). Classification (GTDB taxonomy): domain Bacteria; phylum Acidobacteriota; class Terriglobia; order Bryobacterales; family Bryobacteraceae; genus Bog-105. The sequence goes on from JAFARV010000896.1 coordinate 1,075, forward strand.
CGCCGGTCGCGTGCGAAGCGGAGCCGCAGATCGGCAGCCTGGAGACGCTGAGCGAGCTGAGATACGCGGCCGCGCAACTTGTCGCGAATGCGCTGTCCGGCGCGTTGCGCCCTGCTCTCCAGGTCATCGAGCCGTTGCTCAGAACGCGTAAGGACGCGGTGCATTAATGTGCCGGCCCGGTCTGTACCCTTCTGATGCAGGTCGCGGGAGCTACGCAGAATCCGATATCGGGCGGCCTGCAGCAGTTTGGCTCGCTCGTTTGCGATTTGCTGTAAGAGGCTCTCGCGGGTGCAGATCACCATCTCGGCAGCGGCAGACGGCGTTGGCGCGCGCAGGTCGGCAACGAAGTCACAGATGGTGAAGTCGGTCTCGTGCCCGATGGCCGAGATCACCGGGGCGCGGCTTGCCGCGACCGCACGTGCGACGGATTCCTCGTTAAAGGTCCAAAGGTCTTCGAGCGAGCCGCCGCCCCGGGCTACGATCACGACGTCGGCCCAGCGGTTCGCGCTGAAGAAAGCCAGGCCTGCACAGACCTGTTCGACTGAACCTTCGCCTTGGACCTGGGATGGAAAGAGCCGGATATGCAGGCCCGGGAAGCGGCGCGCGAGCACGTGCAGGATGTCGCGGATAACCGCTCCTGAAGGCGAGGTGACGATTGCGATGCGGCGGGGCAGTTTTGGGATTGGACGCTTGCGCGAGGGGTCGAACAGGCCCTCGGCGGCGAGCTTCTGTTTCAGGCGGTCGAAGGCGATTTGGAGGGCGCCCGCGCCTTGAGGCTCGAGGCTGTCTACGATGAGTTGATATTTGCCCTGAAATTCGTAGACTTCAAGATTGCCGCGAGCGATGACAGCGAGACCGTCGCGCGGCTTGAATTTGAGGTAGCGCGCAGTGCCCTTGAAAAGGACGCAATTGAGCTGACTATTGGCATCCTTGAGGCAGAAGTAATAGTGGCCACTGCCGGCGAGCTTCGAGCCGGAGATCTCGCCGGCGACAAAGATGTTGCGAAAATCGGCATCAAAGAGACGCTGCACTGCGGCGTTCAGGTCGGCGACGGAGAAGACACGACGCTCAGGTTCGAGGCTCAATTCGAGCTGGGAGCTTCGAAATTCCCTGTTTTCGAGCATCGTTCCCTTTATGATGGCTTATTAGCCAGTAGCAAATGGAGTAAGCTAACGAGTTGCCGGACAGAGCCTAGTCGCTTGAATGTCCGTCTTGAGGAGCACAGATGAAAGCACAAGAAGTGATGGAATTCGCAAAAAAGAACGACGTCAGACAGGTCGACTTGCGCTTCACCGACCTGCCCGGCTTGAGTCAACACATATCGTACCCGATCGGAATGTTGGATGAGGATTCGTTTGAAGATGGCTTCGGCATCGACGGTTCCAGTATCCGCGGGTGGGCGGCAATCAACGAGAGCGACATGCTCATCATTCCGGACCCGCTGACGGCCTTCCTGGATCCGTTTGCGGAAACACGCAGTCTGGTGATGCTCGGCGACATCGTGGATCCGATCACGCGCCAGCATTACGATCGCGATCCGCGTTGGATTGCAAAAAAAGCCGAGATGTATCTGAAGAATAGTGGGATTGCAGACACGGCGTATTTTGGCGCGGAAGCTGAGTTCTTTATATTCGACAACATTCGATTCGATCAGAACCAGCACAGTTCGTTTTATTACGTCGACGCCGAGGAAGGGCGCTGGAATTCG
>JAFARV010000938.1 GCA_019245255.1 Acidobacteriaceae bacterium
AAGGTCAGGTTTTTGGCGGGATCCCATAATCGTCCCGCAGCCAGACAGAACGGCTGCTTGCTACCACTGCGAAAACGCGGCGACCGACTGAAGTTATGAATCACGCGGACCTTGCCAGGTGTAAGGCCGTACTCAGCTTCAATGGCGGCGGCCATGTAACGCGAAGGAGCAACAACCGCCGACGCCCGAGTCAGCCCGGCGGCCAATCGCCCCTTGTACTCCTCCCAATCCGGTCCGGCAGCACAACCGTGTAGTGCGCGCCACCACGAGAACACGCATGAGTGCGCCGTTACCAATACCGGTTTCTGCCATGGCAGTACCGCGTGACTGTATCCGTTCAAATGAACGATGTCAGGCTGGAACTCGGCAGCGAGATTCAGGAGCCAGGAGCCCGCTGCATCGACATCGCGCCACGGACGCTGCATCCATTCGAGGGCGAAATCGCTTTCAACCAGCTGCAACCGCGGGATGGCAGCTACTTGCTCGCGTTGTTTTTGCGAAGGTCTCGGCCCCATCGTGGCGAGCAGGATCTGGGATCCATCGCGAACCAGTCCCTGTGACAGGTCGAGACAGTACTGCCAGACTCCGCCGACCGCATCCGCCGTCATCAAGATCTTCATAGTCGGATGTATCTGCCAACCTCAGCGCGCATGCGTCGCCGCTTCCAGCTCAATCAGCGGTTGAGGACGTTGTTCCTGGATATCGCTGAATTCGTGGAAGCCGTTCAGATAGGCGTCGTGCGCACGCTCCCAGGCGCAGTCGTCGGCAGGGCCCCAGCGGCGTGTGTAGTCGGGCGAGCCCGGATACGGGAACAGCGGCACCGGCTTGTTTGCCCAGACGCCGTGGGCTTCCAACTTCTGTCTCCAGGCCTCGACGGCATCGGCGTCGTCTTCAGTCATGGCAAGCAAGTTCGCCTGGACAAAGGGAACCATCGTTTTGGCAAAGATCAGGCGGTCGCTTAGTTCGTCGGTCGACATCTTGCATTTCTTATCCAGAAATGCGCGGCCTTCCTCGGTAATGCTTTCCACTCCGGCCTCGATCGACACGCAGCCCGCGCGGGCGAGAGCGCGAATGGCCTCTTCACTCCAGAGATCGATCCGGGTCTGGACGCCGATCTTCATTTGGCGCTGTGCCAGTCCTGCGAGCACCTGTGAATCGGGCAGGAAAATCTCATCGATGAAGTAGATGTACTCGACACTCTGGTGCGCGAATGCATCGACCTCGTTCATGATGACGTTGACCGGCCGCTTGCGGTAATTATTCCTAAAGTTGTCTTTCGCGCAGAAAGTGCAGTGATATGGGCAGCCGCGAGATGCTTCCATCTCAGCCCCGGGGCCTTGAGGCTCGGCATCGAACCTGTGGTGATGATGGCTATGGCGCCGGATTGACTCGTCTGGCCAGTGCAGAGCGGGCAATCGCTTCATATCGCAGGCGTGATTCGGTCCGTGCGAAACAAAGTTGTCACCCTCAAAGTAGGCGATGGAATGCGCTTCCTGCCAGGGCTGAGCGAGTAGCGGCAGAATTTCTTCGCATTCGCCGAGCACGGCCACGTCGGCGCCGGTCTTCCGCAGCGTAGCCCTTGGAGTTGTGGACGCGTGTGGGCCTACCATGACCAACTTTCCAGCCACGGCCCGGAGATCTTCACAAAGTAGCTGCGGGATCCGGAGCTCCGGAGGTGCACACCGCCAGAAAAGATAGCTGGGTGCCGAGGTTACAACGGTGAAATCGGGATGGAACCCTGCGACACGCGCTACGATTTCCTGCTGAGTCAAACCGTCCAGCTGCCCGTCGACGAGGAGCACCTCATGTCCTTCCCGCTCGAGCAGCACCTTTGAATAGCCATACTCCAGCGGAAGATGAGGCTCCCGGCAGCCGAAGTAAATGCTGCCTTCGAAACGCCAGGCTGGATTGACCAGTGCAAAACGCATTTACGCCACCTCAGCCGCCACTTGCTCGATTAGTGCGGGCCTGCTCTGATACCAGTCGTATAACTTGTTCAGACCTTCTTTAATGCCGATGACCGGAGTCCAACCGAGTAACTCGTGGGCCCTGGCAGTATCGGCGACAAACCAACGTTGGTCGGCGAGGCGCTCCGGTCCCCATTCGGTTCGTACGCGGCCACCTGTGAGAGAAGCGATTTGATCCAACAGGTCGAGAAGACTGGTGCTGTTTCGTGGGCCGCCGCCCATATTGAACACTGTTCCGGCAATCCTGTCCATGCTCGCATGCGCCAGATGCATCGCCCTTACCAAGTCGTCAACGAATAATAAGTCGCGCACCTGCTTACCGTCGCCATAAATCGTGATCGGCTCGCGCTTGAGCGCCTGCCGCAGAAAATGCGCGACCCAGCCCTGATCTTCCGACCCAAGCTGATATCGGCCGTAGATGCAGCTCATCCGGAAAACACAGCAGCGTAACCCAAAGGAATGCGCGTAATCAAGCACATACTGGTCAGCGCTGCCTTTTGAGCAGCCATACGGCGATAAGAATTCGAGAGGTTGACGCTCGCTCACGCCAGACCGCGCGAGCGCGTCATCTACAGGCTGATGCCGTGAGCCGCGTTCGCAGATCTCAACCGAGCTCAGGCGGCCATACACTTTGTTAGTCGATGTAAAGAGCAGCGAGGCGTCGGTGCGAAGCTTTCTCATAGCTTCGAGAACATTGAGTGTTCCGATGAGATTAGTCTCAAGATCGTCCATCGGATCTTCGAGGCTGGTAGTAACTGCGACCTGCGCGGCGAGATGATAGATGGCCGATGCGTTCTCAACTGCACTAAGGACGGCATTCGCGTCGCGGACATCCGCCGCCGTAAAGCGGACCATTCCCGGAAAAGCGGCCTGCAATTCGCTGACATTGCGCTCGACACCGGCTCGGCCCAGATTGTCAAATATGTGGACGGGCAGGTTCTTTTCGAGATAACTACGCGCAACGTTGGTGCCGATGAAGCCCGCACCGCCGGTGATTAAGACGTACTGTTCTTTCACCACGGCCTCCTACACCACCAGCCCACGCGACGTCAGTTCCGCGCGCATTTCGTTGAAGCGGTCATGCGCTGTCTGTTGTTCGAGCCATTCGGCGAGATCGCGCATGCCGGCTTCGAGTTTCACCTGCGGCTTGTAGCCCAAAACCTCCTTCGCACGTGCGATGTCTGGAAAACAATGACGTATGTCGCCCACTCGGTAATTTCCGCTGATTTCGGGGTCCACTCTTTTCCCGAGGATGCGCGCTAGACGGCTTGCGACCTGCTCGACCGTCACCGTCTCACCGCTGCCGATGTTGAATATCTGGTCTCTTGCGTCATCGACCTCCAGCGCGAGACGGCACGCGCGTGCGATATCGAAGACGCTGACGAAATCGCGAAGCTGCCGGCCATCCTCGAAAATGATCGGCCTTTGTCCGTTCAACAGGCGCGATGCAAAGATTGCGAGCACTCCTGTATAGGGATTCGATAAGGCCTGATGCGGACCGTACACGTTGAAGAAACGAAGTGCAACCGTCGGCACACCATACGCGCGGCCCACCATCAGACACATCTGTTCCTGATCGAACTTGGATAACGCGTAGACGGAGGCGAGCGATGGCTGCTTCGTCTCAGGCGTTGGCACCGGAGTGAGCGGCAAACCATCCGGAGTCTGCATTTCCCACTCATGTGCCTTGAGCTGCGTTGTGGTCCGATTCGCGTTTGGGTACGGCTGTCCGTCCGGAGTCAAATACAGGCCTTCGCCGTAGACGCTCATGCTGGAAGCGACAATCAGCTTTTTGACATTGTTCTTGACTAATCGCTCCAATAGGATCGCAGTACCGAGATTATTGACGCTGGTGTACTCGGCGATCTGATACATGCTCTGGCCAACGCCCACGAGCGCGACGAAGTGGTAGACGGCATCCACACCTTCCAAGGCTTCGTCCAGGAGATCGGGATTACGAAGGTCTCCCAGTATCAATTCCGCGTCACGATGCAAATAAGAGGGCCGGTCCGGATTATCGCCATGCACCTGGGTAACAAGGCTATCGACCACGCGTACGTGATATCCGCTTTTCAGCAATTCGGAAGCGACATGAGATCCAATGAAGCCAGCACCACCTGTTATGAGAACGGTTCCCTTCATCCGTTTGTCCTTTGACCTCGGTTCTACGTACCCTTTCGCATTCAAGTACTGCGCTCAACGCAGGGGTCACGACATTTAACGGCGCCTAGAACAACAACAACGCGATAAATGACTCCCTTCTCAGATCAGCACCCGGTCACCGCTTGTTAACGGATCTCAAATGCGGATTTCATCCCCCTTTGTCAAAAGGTAAGAAGCTTTGTACCTTTGCTTTGTTACGAATTACCTGCAACATCTCGCAGTCGCGGAACCGTTATCGGGCTTATGAAGCGTAGCGGCGTACCATCCGTGCGCAGAAATCTGCATATTCGCCTGGATCTCTGGGCGGGCTGGTGTGGTGCGGGCGTATGCCCCGGGTTTCAGGCGTAAAGCAGAAGGTCACCGTCAATTGAAAGTGTTCCAGGGCTTGCATTTGGCGGTCAAACCACGCAGCCGCGTCGGGCCGCTCATAGTCCGCCCAACTTAAGCCGGTCCGCAATTTTTTCACACCGAATTCCCGCAATGCAGCGGCTCCGCGCTCCAGCCGGTGATCCTCGAAATGGAACCACTGACAGATGCCGATCTCTGGCGCCAGGGCGGCGAAATGGCGAGCGGCCAGTTTCGGCTCGCCATCCTCCCGGAACAAGCCCATATAGAAATGCCTGTAGTAAGAAGAACCCTCGCTCTCGCGATGGCGCGTGGTTGCCGGCCAGGCGCGCGGAAGATCGAAAAGACTGTACCAATAGACATGATCCACACGCGGCAGCAGCAGCTCTGCGGTTCGTTTCAGGCCGAACTCCTGAACCTCCTCGGCGCCAAACGAGGAAACACCAACCTC
>JAFARV010000051.1 GCA_019245255.1 Acidobacteriaceae bacterium
GTTGGCTTCGATCACTCGTTCCTCACCTTGAGGAACAAAGCAGTAACCACCTCGACTGAGAACGTCGTCGGATGTTTGGATCGCACCATCGAGTACGTAGATAAACCGTTGCGCTCCGGTAGGGCCCAGAACGCCGCCGCTTTCCATCTCCGCCGTGTATTGAGTAAATCGCGCGCCCAACGCAGGGCTTGTATGAACGATCGCAACACTCCGTTTCATTCCGGGCAAAACGGTACGTACAAACGTATCCGGTGTCTGCAGGAGATGGTCGTACCACCTCACGCTTCTGGTTTCACCTAAGTATGCAAAGGACATGTCGAAAGTTCTTCGAGTAAGTGAATCCCAGCCCGCAGTGCGAGTGTGATGTCTTCCTCATGCACGGTTTCGTCTGGGTGATGACTGATTCCGCCAGGGCTGCGGAGAAAGATCATCGCAGCCGGTAGTCTACGCGCGACAATCATAGCATCGTGTCCTGCCCCACTCGTCATACGATGCGGCCGCACGCCCGCTCTTTCCAGAGCGCGTTCGCAGATATGCGTGAGCTCGCGATCCATAGAGACCGCCCGCTGGTCAACGACAACTCGCGATTCAACCTGCAATCCCCGCCTTCGTCCAATTTCGTGAGCTGCCTGAAGGAGCTCTTCGATTACCCTGGTTCGAACCGAGTCGACAGCATGACGAACGTCCAGTGAGGCCGTCACCTCACCAGGCACAACGTTGCTCGCACCTGGTTTGGCTTCGAGCTTGCCGACGGTGGCCACCAGACCTTGTGTTGAATTCGCGGCATTCTCCACGTGTGTAATCCATTCGGCTGCCGCACACAATGCATCCTGACGCAATTGCATAGGAGTCGTTCCCGCGTGATTCGCTCGGCCGATGAAGGTGAGCGAAGCGCGGCTCTGCCCGAGGATGGCTTCAACGACTCCCAGAGGCACACCGATGCTCTCGAGCACCGGGCCTTGCTCGATGTGAAACTCCAGATACGCTCTTGCCGAAGAGCTTACGACCGCGTCACGCAGGCGGGCTGGATCCAAGCCGAAATCGCGGATCACCCTTTCGAGGGGCATGCTCGTTCGATCTCTGATCTGCAGCGTTTCTCGATCGAGGTCCCCTATCACGGCTCTGCTGCCAATGAATGGCACTCCGAAACGCACGCCCTCTTCGTCCGAAAACCCGATAACCTCAATGCTGAACGGGAGGCGCCTTTCGGCCAAACCTTCGACAAGGCTGATGCCAAGAACCACTCCGAGGACGCCATCATAAGCGCCCGCGTTGGGCACGCTATCGAGATGGGACCCGATGAGGATACTTCCCGCAGAGGCATCGGTTCCAGGACAGAAGCCTCGCACGTTTCCAGCGGCATCTATGTCCACCTGCATGCCCACGCTGTTCATCCACGCGGTCAGGTAGGTGTGACACGCACGCATACCCTCGCCGAGAAACAGTCGAGTGATGTTGCTTGGATGGTCGCTGAAGCCGGCAATTGCATGGCACCGTTCGATGACCGCGCGCGCCAGTTCCGAAACGATGCCGAGCTGCAGCAAATTGCAGCATACTCCAGCGCAGCAACTCTACCGATGTGGCGAAGCCCCGCTTGCGAATGTAATTATCCGAGCGGTTAACGCCAGATCACGAATTAGCTGGCGACTGCAAGCAGATTCACACGGACCTGCTTGCCCAAACACAGGCGAATTGCCTCGATACGTTCCGATATCCAGTGCTCGGGGCGACCGAACTGCTTCGCAAGCATTGCGGGCGATTTGCCCAGCATGTAATCCGCGTAGAGCCTGAACGGAAGGTACTCATTGTAAAGGCGGTCAAATACAGTGGATGATGCAGCAGGAGTCGTGCTCTGCGGCATTATGGTTGGCGTCCTCTTTGTACGGTTCCTCTGTCGCGTGCGCGGCTGGGTAGCAAGCGGGCGATATGCGTCTGGGGAGAATGCGGCTGTTGTTTGTGCGGCGCGTGTCATAGCGCGATTGCTCGAAGCATTTGGCGTGCCAAAGAAATCTCATCGGCCACACGTGAACCAGCTCACCAATTGCCGAACGTGCTAGGAGCGATCCGCGCGGCGCGCAACTTAGCCGACGCGGTCGTAAAACTAGCCCGTTGCCGCCTTTGCCACCCGGCGATGTGCGGGCGTAATGTCATTTAATAAGTCCTGTATAACCGAGGCTTGCTGACGCCGATCATTCGCCTGACGCTTGTAATCTTCTCCAAACTGAAGCGAGAGTTGGTCTGCGATCTGCGCAGCGTGTTCGAGTGTGACGACTGCCTCCCAGAGCTTGCGCTGCACTTTACTGTGGTACTCTGCGGCAAATGTCAGAGCGGTATAGGCATGTCCTGTACGGCAACGATACTCAACTAGAGTTCCCGCTTCAAATTTAGTTATCGGACCACTACACTCGGGACAGGTCAGATCAGAGGCTTGTCCGGTTGACTCGCTCGGTGGGGCGCCATCGGTCCATAACTTTGGCGCACTCGTCAGTAACCCGGAAACGTCCTCCGCGCGCACAACGTAATCCACCGGAAGTGACTGAATGGCGCAGCTCGGCATGGACGGGTACACTGCTGTTCTTGGGTCCTGCGCGATGACGGTACCGCCCATGCGTTTGATTTCTGCCAATCCCAAAACTCCGTCATCGAGATTGCCGGAAAGGATGACCCCCGTAACTTCGGCTGCATAGGTTTGGGCCGCCGAACGAAACAGCGGATCAATAGCGGGACGGGTGCGGTTGACCTTTGCGCCGGCAGACAAGGTAATCGTGCCACGTTGAAGCAGCAGCATGTGCATGTCGGGGGGAGCTATGTAGATCGTTCCCTGTTGAACTACTTCGCCCTGTTCGGCGTACCTTGCGTCCAGCGGTCCCACGCCGGACAGGAGCTGGACTAACGCGCTGTCGTGTCCTATGACCGGCACAACGACGAAGATTGGTTTTGTGAAATGCTCTGGCAGAGTCGAGGCAATCGTCTTTAGTGGTTCAACGCCACCTTCGGACGCGCCGATTACGATCATTTGCTGTAGGTGCTCTCAGTTAAGCGTACCTCGAAGGTTCGCGTTAATTGCGCAGCAACAATGTTTTGAGAGAATACCGGGATGACAAACCTCGCGAATCCGTATGCAGAGCAGTTGGGGGATCGTCCGGCGCGTGAAGTGATTGCCGAAACTCCGCAACAATTGCGTTCCTTACTGGTTGAGCTTTCGCCTGACGGGCTTGAACTCACTTATGGCCCCGGTAAGTGGACCGCTCGCATGATCCTTTGCCATTTAGCCGATTGCGAAATCTGTTTTGGCTTTCGCTTGCGACAGACACTCGCTGAAGAGCACCACGTTATCCAGCCTTTTGATCAGGAGGCGTGGGCTCAGCAGTACGGCAACCACTCTCTGCAGGCGCGAGCAGCTGTAGAGGTCTTCGGTACGCTGCGAGCATGGAACCTCGCCCTGATCGATAACCTCTCCTCCGAATCCTGGTCAAAACCTGTTCGGCATCCCGAACGCGGCGAAATGACCTTTCGGACGATCGTTGAAACTATGGGTGGTCACGATCTAAATCACCGTCGCCAGTTGGAAACGATTGCAGCAGGCCGCGCAAGCCGAGTGTGAAGGAAGGCAGTGAGCTGGTACGAAAAGAGCCGCGCTTTACGCACGGCTCCATTGGCTTGCAGTCTCCCGCAAATTGCTTTCACGCAGGTCTTGCGCGCTCATTACCGGGTGGAAATGCACTTCCGCGCCCATACCGTGGAAGAAGGGTTCGCCGACATTCGGGAGCTCCGAGGCCTTCTGAATGTCGACAACAAAGATTGCGGTTCTGTGCCCTTGTTCTTCGAAAAAATACGCGGCTTCGGGCTTCAAGTGCGAAAGGACCTGCTGCATCGTTTGGTCGAAGCTCCCCTCGACAATGGATGTGTTCGTTCGTTCCCGGTCAGGTCTTACTTTCACGAGAAATCTCATACGCTTTACTCCTTTAAAGTGGTTTTGACCTTGCCGTAATGCGACCGGCTGTTAGCGTCCCCGAAACCTCGTATACGACGGTGCTCAGGGTCGGATCGTAGACCGTCACGGTCCCCGTACCCGTGTATTTGTTGCCCTTCGCGTCCACGGTGATGGTCTCGGAAAGAACTACGATGCCGGTCAGATTTCCGGATGTATCGAAATCCCAGGAGGGGTGATTAATCCTGTACGTTCTAGAACCTGTCTGCTCCCACACGCCCGAGCAGACATTGTCTGTTGCGGGTGCACTGTTGTCGATGAGTAACTCGTTGCCATCGGCATAGATGGATTCGAAGCCCACAAACGTGGATCCGTCCGCTCCTGTGAATGTGGACTCCCAAAGGCCTACTGCTGTGGGTTCGTGAGGTGGAGCGTTATCGGTATCGCTCAGTAATTTCGGCGAGACGGCGTTCGCCGGACTTAACTTATGCACTATTCTCATTCCGAGGTCGCAAGCCTGCGTTGAACTAGCGCCAACAGCGCCAATCCACGCTGCCGCAAGCAGCCCAACTTGTATCCGCAATCGCATATTCTGTCTCCTTTTGATGTTTGATAAGCCTTATCTGCGGCTCAACAATGAATGCGGAAAAACTGCCGGCAGTTGGTTCAGGGCCTGGCGGAGTTTTTTGCGATGCCACAACGGACGTTGCCGACGCTACGAATGTCCGGCACATTTAAGACGCGTATGCCCCGACCCGGCTGGTCAACAGCCCAAAGTAGCGCCGCAATCATCTGATCGATCGTTACCAATCCCAGCCGCAAGGCACTTGCCCGTGTCTGTGGAATCAACTCCGCAATCTTATAGAACGGAAGCAGGCAGTAAGGCCATCTGTGCCCCGGGCCCAGGACATACCACGGACGCAGCACCGTAGCGGCTACACCGCTCGACGCAATCGCCTGTTCACAGTCCGCGCGCACACTCTGGTAACTCTGCATGACGGGCGCCGGTTGAGCGACGCTTACATATACGAAATGCTGAATTCCCGCCTCGCGCGCGACGCCAATCGCCTCCAATGCTGCCTTTAGGTCGATTTCTCGAAACTGCTTCGCTTTCGCCGGACTGGGATGCGAAACTCCCACGAGGTGCACGAAGGCATCCGCGCCTTCGACAAACCTTCGGTAGGAGTCTCCATTCAGCGCATCGCCCGTCACCGGCGTACAATTCCAGGGCAGTTTGCTCCGGCTCTGGTCGCGCGCCAACGCTATCACCTCGTATCCGTGCTTATGTAAGTCCGGAATCAGGCGGCTACCTATATACCCCGTGCCGCCGGTTATGAAGACTCGTTGAACATTTGTCATTTTGCTTTCCAGTCCTAGCAAACGACGGCCAGTTGACAGTTTCAAAGCAAAGGCGGAAACTGTTCCAAACTGGATACGCGTTTTCTAATGAATGCGAAAAATGGGAGGGGACTTGGTTCACGAAAATCGTGAAGCGGGTAGCCCTGAGCACCGATCTGAGGAGGTTACGCGCCTCCTGGCAGATTGGGGGAACGGCGATCACGGCGCCCTCGACCGCCTCATGCCGCTCGTCTATGATGAGCTGCGGCGCATTGCAGCGCGGTATCTCCATTCCGAGCGCCCCGACCACACGCTGCAAACTACGGCGCTGGTTCACGAAGCGTACCTCCGACTGGTAGATGAAACCCGGATGCACTGGCAAGGTCGCGCACATTTCTTTGCGGTCTCGGCGACTTTGATTCGCAATATCCTAGTCGATCACGCGCGCAGTCAGAACGCAGCTAAGCGGGGCGGCGGGGTGGGCAAACTCCCGCTTGATGAAAGCTTCGCGGTTCCTGCAGCCAATGCCCCGGCCATCATTGCTGTCGATGACGCTTTACAAGCACTCGCCAAGATCGATGTGCAGCAGAGCCGTATCGTAGAGCTTCGTTTCTTCGCGGGTCTCACCATCGAAGAAACTGCCGAAGTTCTCGGAGTCTCACCGTCTACCGTGAAGCGCGACTGGATTCTTGCGAAGACCTGGATCTATCGCGCGCTTTCTCAATCGACTGCTCAGCCATGACCGCCGAACAGTGGCTGGTGGTAAAGGATGAGTTCGAAAGAATTCGCGTGCTGCTGCCCGAACTGCGCGCTGACGCGACTTCCGAGATCAGAGACGAAGAAGTTCGCCGTGAAGTGGAAGAACTGCTCAAAGCGTTCGACCGGTCGCAGGAATTTCTGGAGCAGCCTGCATTTCTGAATGGGGCGTTGCTGTCAACACCATCGCCGCTTTGCGGGCAGCGTCTTGGCAACTACTTGCTCGTGCGCCAGATTGGCGAAGGCGGCATGGGAGTCGTTTACGAAGGCCAGCGTGCAGACGGCGAATTCGAGCAACGAGTAGCTGTAAAGCTGGTTCGCCGTTCCCTCGCCGGAAAGCGTGAAATTGAACGCTTTCGTTCGGAGCGCCAGATTCTTGCCAGGCTCGATCACCCGAATATCGCGCGCCTCA
>JAFARV010000113.1 GCA_019245255.1 Acidobacteriaceae bacterium
GCGATTGACAACAAGGCTGCCATCGCGGATGTAAATATTCTTGTCGACAACACGTGGGTCGGCGTGGCGAAGCTGGGGATGAGCCGTACCGACGTCTGCGCGGCATTTCCGAACCAGTTGAACTGTCCAAATGTCGGCTGGACTTATCAGCTCGACACGACGCAACTCGCGGATGGTCCCCACGTAATCACGGCGCTAGCGACATCTGCAAATATTGCGCACGCAATCGTAGCAACTCCGATCACCGTTGCAAACTCGGGCGCCAAGGCAACCAACCTGCTGAGGCTCTGGATTGATGTGCCGGCGCCGCAGAATTCGACCTTCTCCGGCGAGGCCACCTTTGCAGGATGGGCTGGCGACGACACGGCTCCTGTGAACAGCATCACCGCACTGGTCGACCACACTGCCACGTTCTACGGCACCTGGGTTCCGGTGTCGATGAGACAGAGCCGGCCTGACGTTTGCGCCGTTTACCCGAGTGCTCAAGACTGCCCCAATCCCGGTTGGAGCGCCGTTGTAGATACTACGCAGTTAGCGAATGGCCCGCACATATTATCCATTACGGCAACCGACAGTAATGGAATCTCGAACACGCTGACGGCCAACTTCACGGTTGCTAACACATCACCGCTCAAAATCTACATCGATCAGCCGAATTCGAACAGCGGAACATTGACCGGAACATCCCTTTTCTCGGGCTGGGCGCTGGACCCGAACGCGAAGATTACCGATGTCGAGCTCTTGATTGACGGTAGTTTTTACTACTTTATTAATGGCGAAGCGTACTATTCCGGCACTTACGTCGGCGGTTATCGGCCCGATGTCTGTGTGGTGTATCCAGCCAGTCCGGATTGCCCGAATGTAGGCTGGTCGACGCAATTCGACACCAGCCAACTCGCAAACGGATCTCATACCATGGCGATCCGCGCCGACGCCGGCAATGGCGACAGGGCGACCACTCCGCCGGTGTCATTCAACGTTGCGAACGGCCTTACCAGCAAGTCAACAAAGGTCTGGATTGATCAGCCGAGCAATTCGATCACGCAGACGTTCTGGGGACAAGCACAGTTCGCCGGGTGGGCTCTCGATGATATGGCTCAGATTTCGACCGTGATGATAAGCATTGACGGCAATCCCAATGGCATTTCCAGTGTTACTTACATCCAGCGAAATGACGTGTGCGCCGTTTACCCGTCGCGTCCGGGATGCCCGAATGTGGGCTGGTCCGTAGACGTGGATACGACTGCCCTGACGAACGGCACGCACACGGTTACGGCAACAGCTATTTCCGCGAATGGTTCGCAGGCAACACAGTCCACGACGTTCCAGGTTTCGAATTCGTTGGGAGGCGACGGGACACGACTGTACATCGATTCGCCAAACAGCCAGACCGGCGATGTAGGCGGCCATCTCACGGTGGCAGGGTGGGCCTTGAGCTCCCAATACTCAATTAACAACGTTTCGCTCGCGGTCGACGGAGCGCCATTCGGTTCCGCGACACTGGGCGTGAGCCGTCCGGACGTTTGTACGGTGTTCCCGTCCGGATCCGACTGCCCGAACGTCGGCTGGAGCGGAACCATCGATACAACTCTGCTCTCGAAGGGACCGCACAAACTCGAGGTGACGGCGCAGGCCGGCTATCCGTATTCCTCACAAGCGCTGCCGGACCAGAGTGCGACGGCAAGCGTGCTGTTCAATGCGTTGAATGCGAATGCAGCTAACCCGGTGAGCGTCTATATTGACGTCCCCTCGGCGACGGGTGCCTCTCTTTCGGGAGTGACTTCGTTTGCCGGTTGGGCGATCGACATAAATGATTCGATCTCGAGCGTCGAGATCACGATCGACGGCGCTCCATACGGGACGGCGACATATGGGGCGAACCGGCCGGACGTTTGCGCGGCGTTTCCCAATGACAATGGCTGTCCTGCCGCAAATGTTGGCTGGAACTTCGCCATTGACACTACGCTGCTGCCGAACGGGTCGCATACTCTGGCGGTCACGGCGACATCGAGCGATGGCTTACACGAGACGGTAAGCAAGTCGTTTAAGGTGTCGAACTAAGGTTCGAGTTGCCATCTACGTGTCAAAAAGGCCCGCCTTTGTGCGGGCCTTCTTCGTGTGTACGGACGCGCGAACGCACTCTGCCGATTTGGAGTATGATCGACGAAAATGGCGAAGATAAGCTGCGTCGTCTTCGTCGCAATGCTGTACAGCATTACGGGTGACGCAGCCGTCGGCGGCGAGATTCGCGGCATTGTTCTGGACAGCAACAGCGGGGAACCACTCTCGAATGTCGCCATACAAATCGCCGGTCTCCGCTCTCGAACCATCTCCGATTCAACTGGCCATTTCCATTTGCGCGATATACCTGCGGGTGATCATTCACTCAACGTTTCAACTATTGGCTATTGGCCTGTTACGGCCCAGTTCCATATCGACACCGAAGAAGCAAAAGAGTTTGAAGTGGTGCTCACACCAGAGACCCAACGGAGAGTGGACACAGTCTCTGTGCCGGCGCGCTACAACTCCCTTCCGGATGCTCCGGCGCTTCTTTCTTTAAGTGGTTATGAACTAAAGAACCTGAGCAGCGTGTTGGTTGACGATCCGCTGCGCGCCGTTCAGGCCCTTCCCGGCGTTAGTTCAAACGACGACTTCGAAGCGCGGTTCTCATTGCGCGGCGCCGGCTTCGACCGGATCGGCGTGTATCTCGACGGTATTCTGCTGCACGAGCCTTTTCATACCATTGCAACCATCGGCGCTTCCGGTTCGATCACCGCCCTTAATACTGATCTGATAGAGACGCTCGATCTTTACGAAGCCGCGTACCCGGTACGATTTGGCGATCGTTCTGCAGGCATCCTGGATGTGCATTCCCGCGATGGGACCCGAGAGCGTTACTTATTTCGTGTTTCGGCAAGCTTCGCTAACGCGACCGCGATGGCAGAAGGGCCGCTGGGTAAAGTAGACCGCTGTTCCTGGATCACCGGGTTTCGCAAGAGTTACCTTCAATATCTGTTGCCGCATACGCGGGATCCTTCCCTGGCACTCGGACTCACTGACGGGGAGGCGCGCCTGAGTTGCGGCATCAGCTCCAAAAACAACGTTTCAGCAGACTTCATTGACAGCTCTACCGGCATAAACCGTTCTCAAACACACGAGTCCGTAGGCGTCAATTCCCTGATATTCGGGAATGATTCCTTTACGTTCGCAAACCTTGTTGGGCGTTACACACCGAATGACAAGGTACTGGTCAGCAACCAGCTTGCCTGGATGCGCGAAACATTTAACGACGAGAATCCGAGCCGCACTCCGCTCGGAGCAGGGGATTACGCAGAATGGGTTGGAGCATCCACGGTCACATGGATTTGGAATTCGAATGATGCGTTGAATGCCGGCGCCAACGTGCGGGACATTCATAGTACCGGGTATGAGCACGTGTATTACAAACCATCAAACACGCCGCGCGTTGTTGACGAGTACGGCGGAACCGGGACGCTCGCCGGCGCTTTTGCGCAGCAGTCATGGTCTTTTTGGGACACCCGCCTGACTGTGAATGCCGGCGGCCGGTGGGATCACGATTCAATCGATGGTGTTACGGCGTTCTCTCCTCAAGCATCGGTGACACTCAGCCCGTGGAGCTCCACAAAGTTCCAATGGGGATGGGGACAATACGCCCAGTTTCCGGAGATCTCACAACTTAACTCAAATCTGGGCACCCCAAGTCTGCTGCCGGAGCGCTCG
>JAFARV010000135.1 GCA_019245255.1 Acidobacteriaceae bacterium
ACGAAGACAACTGGCGCAGGACCATCGGCTGCAAATACTCTGCCGGCAAAATAGGTATCGATCAGATCAGAAGAAAGGACGAGACAACACCCAAGCGTGGTGTCTCGTCCCTTTTGTTTTTGTCGAAAGCCCGGTAAGCGCCGCTCAAGCTAGCATAAGGGTGTGCTGATGGTCCGATTTGCTGCCCTATCGGTTATCTCTGCAGTTACCGCCTGCGCTGCAGTGCACTCGCTGACTCTCGACCAGACCCTCGAGCTGGCATCGCGCCAGAATCCGGATGTGACGCTCGCCCGCCTGGACGAAGAGCATGCGCAGGAAGGCGTTAAAGTAGCGCTGAATCCATTCCGGCCAAAGGTTTATGGCGGCAGCGGTCTCGCATATACGTACGGGTATCCGAATAGCATTGAAGGCAACGCTCCCAGCCTCGTTCAGGTCCGAACCGATATGGAGCTGTACAACCGGCCGGACCAGTACACGCTCTCCTCAGCGCGAGAGATTGCCCGGGGATCGCAGTTTGGAGCACAAGCCAAAGCCGACGAAGTGGCGTATCAGACTGCGGACCTCTTTCTGACCGCAAGCGAGTTCGAGCATCAGGCGGACACGCTCACCAACCAGATTCCAAGCTTGAAGAAAGTCTCTGAGGCGATGCAGGCAGCCGTTTCCGAGGGTACGGAACTGCCATTGGAACAGAAGCGCGCGGATGTAAATCTCGCAATTTCTCAGCAGCGGCTGGAATCTGCGCAACTGGATGCCGACTATTACGAGATGATGCTTGCCGTTGTGCTCGGGTATCCGGCGCAGGATCGCGTCAAACCGGTTGACTCCGCGACCCCTCCGTTTGAGACCCCTGCTACCGAGCCCGAAGCAGCGGATATGGCGCTGCGCAACAACCGTCAGCTTCGGCAAATGCAGTCCAACGTATTCGCGAAGCAACTGGATTTGAGATCGTATCAGGCGGCCAGACTGCCGAAGATTGATCTCGTAGCACAGTACGCCCTATTTGCGAAATACAATTATCAAAACTACTTTCAGAAATTTCAGCGCAACAACTTCCAGATTGGCGCCTCAATCACGATTCCGCTGCTGGTTGGATCCGCTGCGAAAGGACTTGCTGAGCAGACCGCAACCGATCTAGCGAAGCTTCGCATCCAAATGGACCAGGTTCGCAACCGGATTCTTGCCGACACACGGCGGGATTACCAGCAGTATCAGAAAGCGGAAAGCATTCGGAAGTTATCGCAGCTGCAACTCGACCTGGCGCGCGAGCAACTGAGCGTATTGCTGGCGCAGTTCAAGGAAGGGCGGATTCCGATGAGCAGGGTGGAGCAGGCGCGGACAGAAGAAGGTGACCGCTGGATCGGACTCTATGAAGCTCAGGCGCAAGTTACGCGCGCGAAGCTCGCCATTCTGCGGGAGACCGGCACATTGCTAGCGAGTCTCCGGAGCGGGCAGGGTGCACAGCAGCCTTAACGATGGAGAACTGCGGCCACCCGCAATCGCAATTCGCGACCTCCATAAAGTGTATGGCGGCGTTCATGCTGTCGACGGACTCACGATTAGCGTTCCACAGGGCTCGTTTTTCGGATTTCTAGGACCAAACGGCGCGGGAAAAACAACCACCATCAGAATGCTGATGGGACTGGCGCAGCCTACCGGCGGCTCCATCGAAGTACTCGGTCTGCGCATGCCGGAGCAGTGGCTCGAGATCAGGAAACAGATTGGACTGGTTCCCGACGATACTCTGCTGTTCGATTATTTGACGGGGGCTGAATACCTGGAGTTCATCGGTCGTCTTTACGAATTGCCGCGGGCGATGGCGCGGGAGCGGGCTCAAGAGTTGCTCGAGCTGTTCGAGCTGACGGAGGCGCTGCGGAAGATCGCGGGCGAGTACTCAAAGGGAATGCGGAAGCGGCTTGCCTTAGCTGCTGCACTGATTCATCGGCCGCGTCTGTTTCTGATGGACGAGCCGTTTGAAGGCGTGGATGCGGTGGGCGCCCGTCTCATGAAGGACATTCTCCTTGAGCAGGTGCGCCATGGGGCGACTGTGTTCCTGACGTCGCACGTGCTCGAAGTTGTGGAACGGCTGTGCGACGAGATCGCGATCATCCATCGGGGCCGCCTGGTTGCGCAGGGGAGCATCGAAGACCTGCGGCGTCAGACTCCCGAAGGCGGGACGACGCTCGAAGACATTTTTGTCAGAACGGTCGGTGCGCAGAGGCGGACTGAAACGCTCGAGTGGTTGTAACCCGATGTGGAACCAAATCCGAGCCATCGGCTGGGCCCAGTTTCTTACTATCCGCAATCATCTCCCGCGAAGCAGTTTCGGCTCATTCCTCATGGCAATCCTGGCCGCGCTCTGGTACTTGGGATTCGGTGCGCTGGGCGTTCTTGCAGGACTTGCAACCAGTACCCTGCCGCCGCCACTGCTGAGACAAGGGTTAGCGCTGGTGCTGTTCTTCGCGCTGCTCTTCTGGCAATGGATGCCCCTTCTTACACTGAGCGGCGGTTGGTCCCTGCAACTCGGCAAACTGCAGATTTATCCGATTTCGACCAACGCTTTCTTCGCGATCGAGACACTGCTACGGCTTACGACAACCCCCGAACTGGTGCTGGTTAACGTGGGCGCCGCCATCGGCCTGATGTGCAATCCAGCGCTTCCCGTCGTGTCCGGGCTCATTCTGCTGCTCTACGTGCCTTTCAATCTGCTGCTTTCACTTGCGATTCGTGAAACGCTGCTCCATTCGTTTGAACGAAAGCGGTATCGCGAGCTCTTCGCAGTCCTCCTGGTAGCGGCCGGTTTGATTCCACAGATGTTCTTGCGCACAGATCTGGGGCAGCGTACGAAACCGTTTTGGACCGCTGTGGCCAATGGGCGTGGTATGCCGTGGCGCGAATTTGCGCTGCTCGCGTCGGGCCGGTTTTCGGTCTCATCGACTGTGTGCGTGGCGGGTTGGCTTATAGGCGTGTACTTCGTTGCGAGCCTCCAGTTTGCGAAGGCGCTGCGGGAAGAGGAATCGCCGCGGGTCAGCACCGGTGAAAGCAGAGAGGTTCGTGGCGGTCGGCTTACTGCGGCAATGTTAGGGTTTCCGGGCCGGATTTTTAGAGATCCCACAGCAGCACTGGTCGAGAAGGAGATTCGCACTCTGGTCCGCATGCCGCGCTTCCGGGTCGTGTTCGGAATGGCTTGTGTTTTCAGCCTTGCGGTGTTTTTCCCGCTCGGTTTTGGCCACCATGCGGCGGGTTGGATTCGTAATAACTTTCTGCAGGTCGTGAACCTCTATGGGCTTTTGATCCTTGGCGACTCCTTGCTCTGGAACGTGTTCGGGTTCGATAGATCGGCAGCACAAGCATACTTCGTGACGGCAGTGGAACTACGGGCCGTGATGGGGGCAAAGAATCTTACTGCGGCTTTATTTATAGGAGTTCAGAGTGCGGTGGTGTTTGGGCTCGCCATTGCGTTCCGGTTTCCTGTGCATCTGGTGGATCTCGTGACGGCGGTGTTAGCGACAGCCGTGGTGGGACTGTTTTTCGCTGCGATCGGGAACCTCAGTTCAGTGACGGTTCCACGCGCCATTGATCCCAGCCAGACCTTGCGAAAACAGGCGGGCGCTCAGCTACAGTTGTGGCTCCTCGGTTCGTCCGTAGCAATGTTTGCGCTCGTCGGCTTTGCGTTTCTCGCACGTTGGGCGATAGACAGCGAATGGGCGCCTGTCGCAGTGTTCGCAGTGGAGCTCGTGATCGGCATCATCTTCTACCGGATCTCAATGGATAGCGCGATTGAACGTGCCATGCGAGACCGGGAGCGCATTCTCGGGGCGCTGTCAAAAAGCGCTGCGCCGGTTTCGGTCTAGATAGCTAGCAGCTAAGATCCCACCAGTTTGCGAACTTCACGTGCAATCGCGTCGCTGACGGCCTGCCTGGCGCTGTCGTCGATATACTTGTGCCGGGGCCAGAAGAAACCTTTCAAACCGTCGCGTCTGCGGCGCGGGACGACGTGAATATGCAGATGTGGGACGGTCTGGCTGACACGGTTATTGATAGCTACGAATGTTCCTTCCGCATCGAGCGCGGACTCGACCGCCTTCGCCAAAATCTGCGTCATCGAGAAGATCGGTTGAATCAGTTCGGCAGGCAGTTCGCATAACGTCACCACATGATCACGAGGACAGAGTAAGACGTGTCCGGGAAAGAGCGGGCGCGTATCGAGAAAAGCGAAGCAGGTTGAATCCTGGTAAACAATGTCGGCGGATGTAGCGCCAGCGGCAATCTGGCAGAAGACGCAAGCAAGCTCTTCCACGCTGATTATTATTCCAAGCGCGGTAGCGCGACTGGTTCGAAGCTGCTGACCTTGCTCACCTCCAGGTGAAGATCGCCGCCTTCCGGATCGATTTCGAATGCGGGAGTGAAACGCGCGCCCCAAACGAACTCATCATGCCGGTAAGAGTGCCGCACGTTCACGGTTTGGCCAAAGGTCTCGTCAAAGCCTTTAATCAGAATCATGATTTCGGCTTGTAGTTTGTGCAGATCCTCTTTTGTTTTGCCATAGAGTGGGCTCTCGGGCGTTATCGGATGCACAATGGTCCAGGTAAGCGGAAAGAAGATCACCTGCTCGCGCTCAAGCCCGAGCAACACGTATTTTCGCTGCAACCTCTCACCCGCCGGTTCCACAGTCATTAACAATATCCGTGCACTGAGTTCGAGCAGGTTGTTAGCACGGCGATTCACGATACGGAACTGCAGGCTCCAGCCATCCTGGTACGGCGAAAGTAGCACTTTCTCGCTGAAGGCAATCCGGGCCGATGGCCGCGAGAACCGTCCAAAGACCAGTCCGGTGATCACCGCGAATCCCATCAAACCGAGCAGAGCCTCGAGCGCGGCAATCCCGTTTGCCCAGGGTCC
>JAFARV010000247.1 GCA_019245255.1 Acidobacteriaceae bacterium
GCGCGGTCCCCGCTGACGATGATCTCTTCAGCCTCAAATCGTGCATCGGGATTCCGTGCGAACCACTCCCGCCAAAACGCAACCACCGCGGCCTTACCCTCAATCCGCTGGCCGTCGGGCGGCGGGGAAGTGTTCTCGAACACCGTATCGTCGGTTAACAAATACGCGAGGGCATCGGCATCATGCCGATTAAAGGCTTCGTTAAAGTGCTCAATTGTAACGCGCGTTATCGCGGCGATGTCGGGTTGACGCGGTTCGGTATTCATATTTGCTCCTGGTGCGCTCGATCCCGGCGCGGATGAAAACGATAACAGTGCCATGCATGCGGCCAGCACGAATCGGTTCAGTTGTGTGCGGTTGGGCATCGAGGCTCCAGAGCGTCCAGTCTACCCTGTCAGGTAACAATGAATAACTTCATACCCGCAGCACTGCAAAGTTGGCAAAACTTCTATGTCATCGTAGGCTCATCAGCCGGAGCTCTCACCGGTCTCCAATTTGTTGTCATCACGCTCATCGCGCAAGCCGGGGCGACGAAGAACATGCGTGACATACATGCTTTCGGAACGCCTACGGTAATCCACTTCTGCACCGCGTTACTGATTTCTGGCGTAATGTGCGCGCCGTGGCCGACGTTAACAAGTCTTGCTACTTTCATCGGAGCTTGGGGACTGGCCGGTATAGCCTACTCGCTTAGGGCTCTGTGGCACGCTCGTAAGGCAGCTTATAAGCCCGACTTGGAGGACTGGCTCTGGTACACCGTGCTCCCGTTCCTTGCGCATGTGGTGCTCGTCGCGGTTCCTGTCCTGATGTGGCGGAACCCGGCATGGGCGCTGACTACTATCGCCGCAGATGCCGTCTTCTTTCTTTTTCTCGGCGTACACAACGCGTGGGACACTGTCACGTACATCGCCGTAAAGCGCGGCAGGCGAGCAGGAATCAGTCAGCCAGATACCACCGAACCTGCACCGCCCACATATAATGGCCGCAATGAATGACGCGTCTCCTCACATGATTCGCATCACGCGCCGGCAGTTAGCGCTGAGCGGCCTTGCGGCCACTTCGGCGATCGCCCAGGTAACATCGCCTGTGCCTCCACAAGGAACTCCCAAACCGGCGCCACCCTCCGCATCACCCGCCCAAAAACTCGACAAGGCTTACGATGACATTCGTGCGGTAAGTAAGCGGCTATCTGCGATCGAGATCCCGATCGATATTGAACCCGCATTTACCTTTAAGCCGTAGTCATGAAAACCCTGAACATCGACGAAGCCACGCTGCCGTTCGCCTCCATTCGGGATCTGGGCAAAGCCCTCGAGAATCGGGAAATCTCGTCCGTCGAATTGACCCGATTCTTTAGTCAAAGGCTTGAGAAAATCGGCCCCACTTACAACGCGCTCGCGTGCTCTCTTTCTAAGTACGGCCGCGATATCGCTGGCGATGCCGACCGTAATGTCAAGAATCAACGCTCATCTGGCCCTTTGCAAGGCATCCCTTACGGCGCGAAAGACCTCCTCGCCGTCGCCAAATACCCGACCACCTGGGGGGCAAAGCCGTTTTCTGACCAGGTCTTCGACTATAACGCAACCGTAATTGACCGGCTGACTGCACGCAAAGTTCCTCTCATCGGTAAACTTGCTATGGTTGAACTTGCCGGGGGAGGCGGATACACCTCCGCATCGGCTTCGCTGCAGGGTCCTGGTCTGAATCCCTGGAATAAGTCCTATTGGTCGGGGGGATCATCAAGCGGTTCGGCCATCGCAGTCGCTGCGGGGCTTACTCCTTTTGCCCTTGGTTCCGAAACTTCAGGATCGATAATCACGCCCGCATCTTACTGCGGAGTAACTGGCCTTCGTCCCACTTATGGCCTCGTCAGCCGGCATGGTGCGATGCCTCTTTCGTGGACGCTCGATAAGATTGGTGTTCTGGCCCGCAGCGCCGATGATTGCGGCCTCATCCTCCATGAAATCGCAGGTAAGGATGACAATGACCCATCCTCCGCGCGCAAGAGTTTCTATTACTCGCCAAAGTACTATCGCAAGTTATCCGACCTGAAGATCGCCTACGCCGAAATTGATTTTTCCGATTGGCCTGACGAACCCATGCGCTCGGCTTTGCAGAATGCGCTTTCGGTCGTAAAGTCCGTGGACGCCCAGATGGTCGAGACAAAGTTACCTGACTTTCCCTACGGTCCGGTGATCGGAACCATTATTGACTCAGAGGGCGCTTCCATCTTCGAACAATTCATCAGGAGCGGCGCCGTCGACCAGCTTGCAGACCAGGGGCAGATTGCGGGACTCAAGGCCGCGCTCACGTATTCAGCCCTCGACTACCTCAAAGCGATGCGTGTCAGGACTCAAATCCGAACTGCGTTCCGCGAACTCTTCACGAACGTCGACTTACTGGTAGCTCCTGCCCACTTCAACATACCGGAACGTGCCGATCAGCCTTTTGACGAAACTCCACCGAAACGGCCGGACCAGAAAGGCGTCGGAGCGGGCCTCGTCCAGGCAAGTAACCTGTGTGGCTTCCCCGCCGTGAGCATCCCCTGCGGATTCGCGAACGGGTTGCCCGTTGGGCTGCAGATCGTCGGGCCGATCTTTGAAGAAAATCGAATTCTGGCCTTCGCAAGTGAGTTTCAGAGGCGCACCGACTTTCACCGCCAACACCCGCCGATAAGCTGAAATTGCATTCTTCGGGACCTTAAACGCGTTCACGCCCGTAACAGGTATGAGGTTCCGAATGGAAGATCTGCTCGGTAATGTTCGGTACACATTTAGACAGTTCCGGCAGGCGCCCGTCTTTACCGCTGCGGCGGTATTGACCATCGCCTTGGGCATCGGCGGCACGACAGCGATCTTCACACTCATTCATGCGGTGATGTTGCGATCACTGCCGGTCTCCGACCCGGCGCGACTGTACCGAATCGGAGAGGGCGATGACTGCTGCGTCGAAGGCGGCCCTCAGGATCGTTGGGGATTTTACTCTTTCCCTCTTTTTGAGTTGTTGAAAGCGCAAACTCCGGAGTTCGACGAACTCGCTGCTTTCCAGGCAGGCGGCTCTCAATATGGTGTGCGGCGAGCAGGCGGCAAAGCGCCGGCTGTACCTTTGAGTTCCGAGTATGTTAGCGGCAACTACTTCAGAACATTCGGAGTGGGCGCCTTCGCCGGCCGCGTTTTGACGCCCGCCGATGACAAGGAATCTGCGACGCCCGTCGTTGTCCTCAGCCATCACATATGGCAGACAGCTTACGGTGCGGATCCATCGATCATAGGAGGCACCTTCATCATCGAAGGTCATCCTTTCACCGTAATCGGTGTTGCACCGGCAGGATTCTTCGGTGATACTTTGCGGAGCGATCCGCCCGACCTCTGGATCCCGCTGCATCAGGAGCCGCTCCTCGACGGCGATGGTGCGCTTCTGTACCAATCTGTGGGCGCTTGGCTGAGAGTGATTGGAAGATTGCGGCCGGGAGCATCCATATCTGGCATCGCGCCACGGCTCACCACTGTTCTGCGCCATTGGATCATCAGCGATTCCGGATATCCCGAGAACTGGATGCCCGAGATCAAACGCATGCTGCCCCGGCAGTTCATCAGCGTGGTCCCAGCAGGTGCGGGAGTGGCCGTAATGAAGGAGGAATACGGAAGAAGTCTGCAGATCCTTCTTGCGGTGTGTGGCTTCGTCCTGCTAATTGCCTGCGCTAACGTAGCCAACTTGCTGCTCGCTCGCTCGGCACGCAGGCGAGGACAAACAGCGCTGCGATTAGCGCTAGGCGCAACACGGCGGCAAATCATAAACCAGGCTCTTCTCGAGAGCGTTATCCTCGCGCTCGCCGGTGGAGCCGCTGGCCTGTTCGTTGCAATGGCTGCGGCGCGACTCCTGCTCGCCATTGCATTCACCACTTCGCATTTCCTGCCCATCAGCACGCGCCCATCATGGATGGTCCTCACGTTCGCATTTCTTATGTCACTGTTCACTGGCTTGCTCTTTGGCGCAGCGCCCGCATGGTTTTCAACCCGGACGGATCCCATCGAAGCTCTGCGCGGCGCCAGCCGAGGCAGTAGCGATCATTCTTCCTTTTCGCGAAAAGCGTTACTGATCCTGCAAGCAACCTTATCGGTTGTTCTGGTCGCGGGCGCGACGATGTTGGCGCGTAGCCTCCACGGTTTGGAGCACCAGGATTTCGGTTACGAAACAAAAGGCCGCGTCGTCATCTCCCTCAATCGCCCTCCAGCGTCCTACTCATTGCCGAAATTGCTTGCCCTGTATCGCGACATCGAAGCACGCCTGAATGCTCTCTCCGGGGTTCGTGGTTCGGGACTGGCGCTGTATAACCCGCTGACAGGCAACTGGGGAGAACTGATTCTCGTTGCAGGCCATCCGCCACGCAAAATGGACGAACAAGCGGGTGCCTCCTGGGATCGGGTAAGCACGTATTATCTGCAGAATCTTGGTCTGTCCCTACTTCGAGGCCGTTATTTCACATCAGCCGACAACGAGACCGCGGCGCCGATCGCGCTAGTCAACCAAGCTTTCGTCAAACGCTTCTTCAAGCCCGGCGAAGATCCCCTCAATCAGCACTTCGGTCTCGATTTGCCGGAGAACGCCGGTACTTTCCGCATCATTGGCATCGTCCGCGACGCCAAGTTTGCAGGCTTCGCTTTGAGGGAACCGGCGCGCCCAATGTTTTACGTCCCCCTCGCCCAAAACGTCAATTACGCGAGTCCACTGATGACTCGCATAGAACTCCAGTCTCATTTCATCGAGGGCATGATGCTTGTCACAGATGCAGCCCCCGGAATCTTGCAACCGAGAGTGGCGAGAATCTTAGCCGCGGCAGACCCGAACCTCACCATCAACAGCATTCGCACATTGCAGGATCAAGTGGCTTTGACCTTCGATCAAGAGCGAGCTGTCACTAGCCTTGCGACATTGTTCGGGGCCGTGGCGCTCGCGCTCGCGGCAATCGGATTATATGGTGTGACTGCGTATACCGTCGTGCAACGCACCACCGAGATAGGAATCCGTATGGCTGTCGGCGCCGATCGTCTGAACGTCATTCAGCTTGTCCTGAGGGAATCCTTCAAACGCGTGCTATTGGGTTTGATTCTCGGAATTCCTCTGGCCGTCGCATGCGGTCGCCTGATTTCGTCACAGCTTTATGGCGTCTCTTTCTGGGATCCACTAGCGCTGGCGACCGCGACGGTTGCCCTCGCGATCTGCGGCTTCACCGCTGCACTCATTCCCGCACAGCGCGCCGCTTCTATTTCGCCAATGCGTGCGCTCCGC